>CAZYRX010000012.1:0-40415 GCA_964649895.1 uncultured Halanaerobium sp. | reverse complement strand
AATCTTAAACAGTAATTTTAATTCAGTTTTTGTCCGTAAGTTCGTTTATAAAGTTCACAAAAAGTTAGAACTAGAATCCATGAAAAAAGCAGCTAAGATATTAGAAGGCACTCACGATTTTGCAGCTTTTTGTTCTACAGGGTCATCAGTTGACTCTACGGTAAGAACAATTTATTCAATTGATCTTTATCTTGCTGGTGATGAAATATGGATTGATGTTTCTGGAGATGGCTTTTTATATAATATGATAAGAATTATCGCTGGTACATTAATTGAGGTCGGCAAAGCTAAAATTAAACCAACTGATTTGGAAAATATAATAATCAGTGGTAATCGAAGAAAAGCTGGTTTTACTGCACCAGCAAGAGGATTGACTTTATTAAAAGTTTTTTATGATTAAATATGCAGTTATTATGTCCAAACTTGACAAAAGAAGAAGATTGTATTAAAATTACTATGAATTATTCTGTTCAACACAGCCCCGTTGAGAATATATTCATGTAATTGTATATTATTAATTAAGGAGGTATATTTATGTCAACATATATGGCGAAAAATGAAGAAGTTGAGCGCAGCTGGTTTGTAGTTGACGCTGAAAATAAAACTTTAGGTAGATTAGCTTCTAAAATTGCTCAGTATATTAGAGGTAAGCATAAGCCTACTTTTACTCCTCATGTGGATATGGGTGATTATGTAATTGTAGTTAATGCAGAAAAAATAAATTTAAGTGGTAATAAATTGGACCAGAAAAAATATTATAAGCACAGCAATTATCCTGGAGGAATTAAAGAAGTAACATATAGAGAATTACTTGCTAAAAATCCAGAGTTTATAATTGAAAAGGCTGTCAAAGGAATGCTTCCAAGTAATAAATTAGGTAGAAAAATGATTAAAAAATTAAAAGTATATAGTGGAGATAATCATCCACATCAAGCTCAAAAACCGGAAAAACTAGAACTTTAATAGAATTTCAAAGGAAAATAGAGAGGAGGAATTTAATAGATGGCTTCTGAAGTACAATATAGAGGTACAGGTCGTAGGAAAACTTCTACAGCACGTGTTCGTCTGCTCCCGGGAGACGGAAAGTTTTTAGTGAATGATGTTGAAATTGATAATTATTTTAATAGAAAATCTTTAATTAAAGACATTATGTCACCTTTAGAATTGACTAAAACTGCAAACACTTTTGATATATATGTAAATGTTAATGGTGGTGGACTTTCTGGTCAGGCTGGAGCTGTTCGTCATGGAATAGCAAGAGCACTACTGGAAGTAGATCAAGATTATCGTACTCCACTTAAAAAGGCTGGTTATCTAACAAGAGACTCAAGAATGGTAGAGAGAAAGAAATATGGCCGCAAAAAAGCGAGAAAGAAACCACAATTCTCAAAAAGATAAGATTTACTTATTCAACAGGGAGATTTTAAATCTCTCTGTTTTTTTATTTTACATTATATTAATTCTCTAATATAATTAATTTATAATGGAGGTGGTAAGAATGGCAGTAAAATGTAGTGCTCTTTTTCCTCATCCACCTTTGGCTGTTGAAGAAATCGGTGGAAAACAATTAAGAAAAGCACAAAAAACAGTAGAAGGCTTTAAAAAGACTGCTCAACAAATTGCAGAATTCGATGATCTTGACTTATTAGTTTTCATATCACCACATGGACCTGTTTTTAGATCAGCTGCCTCAATAATAGTTAGAGATAAACTTTATGGTGATTTTAAAGATTTTGCTAATCCTCAGATAAAATTCAAAGAGAGATCTGATCCTGATTTTTCTGAAAAAATTTATCAAAAAGCCAAAAAAGATGATCTTTCATTACAGATTTTAAAAAAAGAAGATCTTTTAAATTATGGTGTTGATAATGAACTAGATCATGGAATAATGGTCCCATTATATTATCTAGAAAAAGCAGGTATAAAACTGCCTATCATTCCAATTTCAATTGGATTTATCTCGTATCAGGAATTATATGATCTGGGTAAAAAGATAGCAGAAGCTGCTGATGAGGAAGGTTATAAGATAGCTGTTATTGCAAGTGGTGATCTCTCACATCGCCTTAAAAAAGGTGCACCAGCAGGATATCATCCCGATGCACATTTGTTTGATGAGAAATTAATCGAGCTTCTTGAAAACAAAGATTTTACTGGAATATTAAATATTGATCAAGATTTAGTCGAAAAAGCAGGAGAATGTGGTTTAAGACCTATAGTTATGATGCTGGGAAGTATTTCAGATAAAAAGGTTGATGTAGAAGTAAACTCTTATGAAGGACCATTTGGAGTTGGTTATGCTTCAGTTTTTATAAATGTAAAACAATAATAAATATTGATTATTGTTTTCTTCCTTAAAATTTAAAAATAAAGTTAGGAAAGGGGAAGTTATAATGAATGTTGAAAAATTTATTACAAATTTAGCAAGAAGAGCTGTTGAGGAATATATAGTTTCTGGGAAAGAAGTAGAAGTTGACGAAGATGAACTTCCAGAAATTCTACAGCAAAAAGCAGGTGTTTTTGTTACTTTAAAAAAGAATGGTAAATTGAGAGGCTGTATGGGAACTTTTAGACCTGTTCAAAAAAATGCCGCATATGAAATTATAAGTAATGCTATGACTGCCGCCGAAAATGATCCGCGTTTCCCAGAAGTTGATAAATCTGAATTGGATGAAATCACAATTTCTGTGGATATCTTATCTGAGCCAGAAAAAATAGATAATAAAGATGAATTAGATCCCAAAAAATACGGAATATTGGTTCAGGGTGGACATCAAAGTGGACTTTTATTACCTGATTTAGAAGGTATTGATAATGTAGAAAAACAGATTAATGTTGCACGTAAAAAGGCGGGTTTAAACCCTAATGATAGTATAGAGATTTATCGCTTTAGTGTAAGTAGATTTAAAGAAAATAACTAAAAATACAAAGGTCGACCAGCCTGGTCGACCTTTTCAACATAATATTAATTATATTAAATAATCATAAAATTAAATCCATAGATAAATGCAGTGTATAAGGTTATAAAAGAGGCATAAAAGATTACAGATGAAGCAAGATTATAGTCACTTATTATGTATAATATATTACTTATCAATACAGATAAAAAAATGATAAGCATAAAAGCCGCATTAAACTGTAATATTAAAACTGGAGCAAATAATGCAGTCAAAAAAGATGCTAAAAATTTAGGAAAATAAAGTTCAAATATAGCGAAAATAATTTTATTGAATAAAAATAGTTCAGCTAGTGCAGTTAAAATTGATGCACTAAAAATAACAATTAAAAAAGGCAGGGCATTCATTACTTCTGCAAAGTTTAATATATTATATAATGGATTAAAACTATCTCCTGCTTTATCAGCATTGAGATTAATAATAATTACGCCTAAACTGAGCAGCAGTATTAAAGAAGCAGTTAAAACAAATAATATATTTTCTTTATTTAGTTTTATACTAAGTTCTTCAAAAGAAAAATTATATAAGTAATTGAAATAACCATAAATAATCATAAAAAATATTGTATGACCGAGCACATTAAATATAAAAGAAAGCAGATTATTAAAATAAATTAAATGAGAAAATTTAAGTTCTTTAAGAAAATAATTACCCAAAATAATAAAATACCAGCTTATTAAAATAATTAAAAAATCCTTGTAATTTAATCTTTTATCTTCAAACAGATTATAATTCAAAATACCACCTCACATATAAATTCTATTTAAATCTAATTTTTCCTGTTTATTTTAAATTAAATTTAAAATAAAGCAGGTTTATGCTATCTTTTTGCAGAATAATTAATTTAAGAGGTGATTAAATTGTCCTGGAGAGTTTTAACTAGTTTATTAGATATTTTTATTATCGCATTTATAATATATTATTTGCTAAATATTATTTCAGGAACAAGAGCTGTACAGTTAATTAAAGGCTTAATCTTAATTTTTGCCTTTGCTCTGATGGCTCAACTTTTAGAATTAAACACAGTAAACTGGTTTTTAGATAGTTTTTTGACAATTATTTTGGTGGCACTGCCGATTGTTTTCCAACCTGAATTAAGAAGAGCTCTTGAACAAATAGGTAGAGGAGGTTTTTTAAAAGAACAATTTTGGCAAAAATGGGGACCGAAAGAAATTAATGATATTGTCTTATCTATTATGGAAATGTCAGGTAAAAAAACAGGTGCATTAATAGTATTATCAAGAAGAGTTGGTCTCCAAAATTATATAGAAACTGGGATAGAGATTGATGCAAATATTTCTAAAGAACTTTTAATAAGTATTTTCCAGCATTCATCACCTCTTCATGATGGCGCTGTGATTATAGAAAATGGTAGTATTCAGGCAGCAAGTTGTTTTTTGAATTTGTCTACTCGTACTGACATAAATCCTCGTTTAGGGACAAGACACAGAGCAGCAATAGGTATAACTGAAGAATCTGATGCTTTAGCATTGGTTGTATCTGAAGAAACCGGAGTTATTTCTATTGCAGAAGATGGTAAATTAAGCCGCAATTTAGATGAGGCAGAACTAAGAGAAACACTGGCAAATAGTTTTGATAATACTAAAGAAAAATCTTTTATGAGGAGGCATATCTAAATGTTTTCTCTAACTGAAAACCAAAAAAAACTTCTTCTTGCTTTTTTTATAGCAGTTCTTTTGTGGACTTATGCAAGTAATCAAACAGACAATATTTTTAGTTTTGGAGAAGAGAAGGCTGCTTCTTTTTTAGTTGATATAAAAATAAGAAATTTACCCAAGGGATATGAAGTTGACTCTATATCGGTTGATAAAGCTGTTGTAAGGCTTGATTATGTTTCTTATTTCAGCAATGTTAGTAAAGAAAATATAGAAGCATATATTGATTTAGAAAATGTTGAACCAGGAGATAATATGCGAATAATAGAAGTAGAGCTTCCTTCTGGAACTAGACTTATGAGTGTTGATCCAGGTTATGTGGTTGTAAATATTAATAAAAAAGATGAAAATTAGGTTACAATATATTAATTTATAATTTTGAGGTGAATGGATTGCAAAAAAAACTGTTTGGAACTGATGGTGTTAGAGGTGTAGCCAATCATGAGCTTAAAGGAGAACTTGCCTTTAAACTTGGAAGAATTGGTGGATATTATATCATAAAAAACACAAAAAAAGATAAACCAAAAATAATTATTGGTAAAGATACTAGGTTATCAGGAGACATGCTTGAAGCAGCTTTAATGGCAGGATTAACATCAGTTGGTATAGATGTATACAGATTAGGTATTATTCCTACTCCTGGTGTTTGTTATTTAACAAGAGAAAAAAATGTTGATGGTGGAATAATGATTTCAGCATCTCATAATCCAACTGCTGATAATGGAATTAAATTTTTTGATAAAAAAGGGATTAAGCTCTCCGATGAGGATGAGTTAAATATTGAAGAATTGTTTTTTAATGATCATTCTTCTAAATTACCTTATCCTATTGATAAAGAAATTGGGCTGATCGATGAAAAATATGATTGGATTGATGAATATATTAACTATATAAAAGATTCTGCTTCTGAAAATTTGTCCTCACTTAAAATTGTTGTAGACTGTGCAAATGGAGCAGCATATAAAGCATCACCTGCTGTATTGAGGTCATTAGGTGCAGAAGTTGTTGTAATAAATGATCATCCTAATGGTGAAGTAATTAATGTTAATTGTGGCTCTACAGCCCCTGAAATACTGGCAGAAAAAGTGCTAGAATTTAATGCTGACTTGGGAATCGCACATGATGGTGATGCAGACAGAGTTATTTTGATCGATGAAAATGGCGATATTGTTGAAGGTGATAATATTATGGCTGTTGCAGCTCATGATATGATTTCTGAAAATAATTTAAAAGATAATACTATTGTTACAACTAAGTACAGTAATTTAGGCTTAAAAGAGAGTCTTGCAGAGGTTGGTGGGAATCTTGTCATAACAAAAAACGGTGACAGGTATGTACTTGCAGAAATGCTTAAAAATGGTTATCAATTAGGCGGAGAAAAATCCGGACATATAATTTTTAGTGATTATAATACTACAGGTGATGGTATATTAACTGCAGTTAAAATTGCTGAAATAATGGTGAAAGAAAATAAAAAATTAAGTGAACTTAAGTCTGTTATGAGTTACTGGCCGCAGACTTTAGCAAATATAAGAGTAAAAGAAAAAGATGACTGGGAAAGCAAAGAAATTATTCAAAAAAATATTAAAAAAGCTGAGGCTGAAATTGGTGATGATGGAAGAGTTTTTGTAAGGGCTTCTGGCACTGAACCTTTAATTAGAGTTATGCTTGAAGGTAAGGATCAGTCACTACTGAAAAAATGGGAAACAATCTTAAGTGAAGTAATATCTGAGGTGTTAAATTGAGTTTGAGCAGAAATCATTATTTTTAGCTAATTTTTATTCATTTACTTTTTGTAAGCTTTTATTTAAAAATAGATTATTTTTGTATAATATAACCAGTTTAACAAAATAAATTTGCTATTTTATTAGTAATAGAATATTATAGTTATTGGGAATTGGATTACACTTACTTTTTTAGGGGAGGTGAGGCCAGAGATGCAAATCAAAAGCGCCTGAGCCCAATTGAGACGGAAATCGAATTGGGTTGACGAGGATGAGAGTTATCGAATTATCGGCGGATGCTCTCAGGCAGCAGCTGTACTGCCTCAATTTTATCTTTTAAAATCATCAGGCAACTGATGATACAGAGAAGATAATTAACAGCTGACAGTTGAATATTTAATTTCAAAAATGGAGGTTAAGATTATATATGTGTGGAATTGTTGGTTATATTGGTGAACAAAACGCAGCTCCAATCCTTCTTTCTGGGTTAAAAAAACTGGAATATAGAGGTTATGATTCTGCTGGAATAGCAGTACAGGAAGAAGCAGGAATAAAACTTGTGAAAAAAGAAGGTAAATTAAACAAGTTAAATGAAGCTGCAGAAAAAGAGTCATTTAGTGGAGGTACAGGAATTGGACATACCAGATGGGCTACTCATGGTAAACCATCTGATCTTAACTCCCATCCACATACCGATTCTTTTTCAGATGTTGTAATTGTGCATAATGGAATTATTGAGAACTTTAGAGAACTTAAAGATAAATTATCTGCAGAAGGTCAGGTGTTTGTATCTGAGACAGATACTGAAGTTGCAGCTCATTTAATATCTTATTATTATGAAGATGATTTAAAAAATGCTGTAAAAAAAGCAGTTTCAGAACTTGAAGGATCTTTTGCTATGGCAGTTATGTCAAAAAAAGAAAAAGATAGAATAATAGCAGTACGTAAAGATAGCCCATTAATAGTTGGAATTGGAGAAAATGAGAATTTTTTAGCTTCTGATATACCAGCTTATCTTGATTATACAGATGACTTTTATATTTTGGAAAATCAAGAAATGGCGGATATTCGAAAAGATGAGGTTAAAGTATATTCTTTTGCTGGTGAATTAATTGCTGACAAAAATAGAACAAAAATAGACTGGGATTCTGAGATGGCAGAAAAACAGGGTTATGATCATTTTATGCTTAAAGAAATTAATGAACAACCAGAATCTCTTAAATGGCTGCTGCAGGATCGTCTTGTTGATGGGGAGATTGATTTAAGTGCAAGTGGTCTAGAAAAAGACTGGCTTAGTAATTATAATAAGATTCATATAGTTGCCTGTGGAACTGCTTATCATTCTGGATATCTCGCAAAATATTTGCTGGAGGATACCCTTAAGATACCCGTAGAAGTAGAAGTGGCAAGTGAGTATAGATATAGAAATCCATTGGTTGATGAAAAAACATTATTGATTGTTGTTAGTCAATCAGGGGAAACAGCTGATACTATTGCAGCACTAAGACTTGCAAAAGATAGAGGAGCTACAGTCCTTGCTCTGATAAATTCACGTGACAGCAGTATTGCAAGAGAATCTGACAAAGTAATTTATCTTAATGCTGGCCCAGAGATTGCAGTTGCTTCTACAAAAGCCTATACTAATATGGTTGCTGCTTTTTATATGTTAGCAGTTGATGGTATGAGGCAGAGAAGAGATGTTGACCCACAAAAAGTAAAACAGTACACAGCTGACTTAATTAGATTACCTGAATTAAGCAGACAGATGATTGTACAGAGTGAAGAAAAAATAAAAAATATTGCTGAATCATATGCTAGAAAAAGCAATATATTCTTTATTGGACGCAATACAGATTATACCTTAGCCCTCGAAGGAGCTTTAAAGTTGAAAGAGATATCATATATTCATGCAGAGGCTTATCCTGCAGGTGAACTTAAACATGGTACTTTAGCTTTGGTAGAGGAAGGTGTTCCTGTAGTTGCTCTAGGCAGTAGAATTGATATTTTTTCTAAACTCTTCAGCAACTTAAAGGAAGTAAAAGCAAGAGGGGCCGAAACATTATTGATTACAATTGAAGGGCAAAAATTTGATGAAGAAAGTGTGGATTATGTCATAGAACTCCCGGAATTAAATCAATATTTTGCTGGTTTACTTGCCATTATTCCCCTTCAGCTTTTAGCATATTATACTGCTTTAATCTGTGATAAAGATATTGATCAACCCAGGAATCTGGCTAAAAGTGTTACTGTAGAATAAATAATTAACTTTTATATGATCCGGGCTTTATATGGGCCCGGATTTTTGCATTTGCGGCTTAATTTTAATATAATTAGAACAGATAAGATAAAAAAATATTTATTAATCAATTATAATGATTTTCTCAGTTTGTATTTTACTGTTTAATGAGAAAGAAGGTTGTTATTTAATGATACTGGGAACTGGTATTGATATAGTTAAGAATAGTAGGATTGAAAACTTGATAAAAAAATATGGAGATAATTTTTTAAATAGAATCTACTTAAAAAACGAAATTGATTACTGCAGCAGTAAAGCTGATAATACTGCTTCTTATGCTGCCCGTTTTGCAGCTAAGGAAGCTTTTTTTAAGGCTTTGGGTACAGGAAAACGTAAACATAGCTGGAAGGACATTGAAATAATTAATGATGAGCTGGGAAAACCCGAGGTTAAGCTTTCTGGTAAAACTTCTAAAAATGCTAAGTCTAAGCAGGTGAAGAATATTTTTTTGAGTATTTCTCACGAAACAGACTATACTGTAGCTCAAATTATTTTGGAAGGGGAATAATTATGGATATATTAACTCCAAATTCAATGCGAAAATCAGACCAAGATACTATTAATGCAGGTTATCCAGAAATTTTACTTATGGAATCTGCTGCACGGGGTACAGCTGAATATGCTGATGAGATTATAAAAAATAAGATATTAAATCTAGGTAATTATTATAATATTTCTGAAAGAAAACAAAAAGAAGACATAAATATATTAATTTTTGTTGGCAAAGGTAATAATGGTGGTGATGGCCTGGCCGCAGCACGTTTTTTAAAAAACTATGGCTATCAGGTAAATATTATACTCAGCTCTAAAATTAGTGAGCTGGATGGAATTAATAAAACTAATTTTAATTTATGTGAGTATAATAATATAAATTACTATGAATATGAAGATATTTCTGAAAGTGATATTATAAATAAATTAAAAAAGAGTGATTTTATTATTGATGCTCTTTTAGGAACAGGTATTAGTGGAGAAGTTAGAGGTAATAGCAAAAAAATTATTGAATTAATTAATTCAAATATTTCTAAAACAGATAAACATGTTTTAGCTGTTGACATTCCTTCTGGAATTAGTGGTTATAGTGGGGAAGTGCTTGGAACAGCAGTTAAGGCTGATTATACATCAACAATGGCAGCATATAAGAGAGGACTGCTTCTCTTTCCTGGCAGAGAATATTCAGGTAAGGTAAAGGTTATCGACATAGGAATAAAAGAAAGTATTATTTCAAAGAATAATGATGGATTAAAATTATTCACAAAAAAAGATGCTGAGTTATTTATTCCAAAAAGAAAATCAGATGGTCATAAAGGTACTTTTGGTAGAACTGCTATACTTTCAGGTTCAAGGGGTATGGTTGGTGCACCATTACTGTGTGCTGATGCTGCACTAAGAAGTGGTTCAGGTCTTGTTTATTTACTTTTGCCTGAAGAAATTGAAGAAAGTGTTTCTGTACAGTTAAATGAGGTATTAACTAAAGCAGTTTCTTCTTCTGATGGAATTATCAATTCTAATTCTTTAAACTATATTTTAGATTTTACAAAAGATATGGATGTATTAGCTTTTGGTCCTGGAATAGGATCTAATAAAGAAACAGAAATTATTACTTATGAACTTTTAAGCAAATTAGATATGCCGCTTATACTGGATGCAGATGCATTGAATTCTATTAAAGACTTAAAAATTTTAAAAGAGAGCTCAGCCGAAATACTTATAACTCCACATCCTGGAGAAATGTCCAGATTAATCAATAAGCCAATTAAAGAGATAAATGCTAATAGAATAGATATAGCAAGAAATTTTGCATCTGAATATGGAGTTAATATTATTTTAAAGGGAGCTGCAACTATAACAGCATCTCCTGATGGAAGAGCATTTCTAAATAACACGGGTACTAATGGTATGGCTACTGCAGGTAGTGGTGATGTTTTAACTGGCATTACAGCATCTCTAACTGCTCAGGGTATGAATCTTTTTGAAGCAGCAGCTTTGTCAGTTTACTTACATGGTAAAGCAGGTGAATTCGCTGCAGCCCAAAAAAGTGATTTTGCCTTAAAGGCTGGAGACATAATTGATTCAATGTCAGATGCCTGGAATTTTATTATTAGATAAATTTAATTAATTCTTAGTAATTCAGATTGTAGAAAAATATAAATCAATATTATATAAGGAGCTGTACAATGATTTTATCAGACAAAAAAATTAAAAAAATGTTAAAAAATGAGGAACTTGTGATTGATCCTATTGATGAAATGCAGATACAACCTGCTTCTGTAGATATGAGGCTGGGGCATGATTTTTTAAAAGTTGATGAAAACAGTTTGCCTTTAATGACATTAACAGATAAAGTTAGTTATCAAGAGGTAATTGGTTCAGAAATTATTATTCCACCACATTCTTTTCTGCTTGCTACAACTAAAGAGTATATTAAATTGCCGGATAATCTTACAGCTTTTGTAGAGGGAAGAAGTTCAATAGGTAGAATGGGGCTTTTTATTCAAAATGCTGGTTGGGTTGATCCTGGTTTTGAAGGACAGATAACACTCGAATTATATAATGCTAATCGACTGCCAATTAAATTAGAATCAGATAGAAGAATATGTCAGTTAGTTTTTGCAATGATGGACGATACAGCAGAAAATCCATATAGAGGTAAATATCAGGGTCAGAGGAATACTGTAGGTACAAAGGTATTTGAAGACTCAGAAAATATTAGGTAGAGCTGGAGGTATTTGACATGGTTACTTTATTAATTTCGGATATTGATGATAGTATTGGACCTGGAGATATTGTTGGAGCGTTTATCAACGAAGCTGGGATAAATAGTAGAGATATAGGTAAAATTGAAATTAATCAAAAGAAAAATAAAGCTGAAGTTGAAGTTGATTGGGAAGCAGCTTCTCAGATTATTGATGTTATGGATAATAATCAAATTGGTGGAGTTAAAGTATCTGTTGAAGCGAAAGATTTAGACGAACTTCTTGATAAAGAGGTAATTGATTATTATAAAAAATTTAGTGAATTAATTGAATTAGAGCGTGAAGAGGAGATGGAAAGACATAAATTAGAAATCAAATTTTTGTCTCCACGAGAAAGACAGGCAAAGGGGCGAACCCTGCTTGATCTGCGGGGGAAAGATGCTGGAACAGCATTTGGACATAAGCCTCTTGTTAAATTTACTTCAAAGTATAAAGGTGAAAAACTACCTGAAACGGAAATAACTACAGGAGATCTGGTTATGATTAGTTTAAATAAGCCTCTGCATCCAGATAATCCGACCGGAACAGTATTTGAGAAAACAAGTTACTCAATTACTGTAGTATTTGAAAAACAACCACCCGAATTCATTTACAGTAAAGGAGTTAGGCTTGATCTTTTTGTTAATGAAGTTACTTTTGATAGAATGTTCAATGCACTTGAAACATTAAAAAATCCCCAAAAAAAATCTCAACTTAAAAAAAGAGATATAATACTAAATCTGAATAATCCTGCAGAAAAAAAAGATGAGGAAACAGATGTTTCTGCTGAGCAATTAAATGATTCTCAAAAAGAAGCTGTTTCTAAATCTCTTAAAGCAGAAGATATATATTTAATTCAGGGCCCCCCTGGGACAGGCAAAACCATTACAGCTGTAGAAATCATAGCTGAAGCAGCACAAAAAGGCAAAAAAGTTCTTGCTTCTGCATCTTCAAATACAGCTGTAGACAACTTATTAGAATTATTAATTGAAAAAGATTTAAACGTGATTAGAATAGGACACCCTGTTAGAGTTAATAAAAAAATGCGTAAACATACTGTTGATAATAAAGTTTTAGAACATCCTGATTATATTGAAGCTGAAAAACTGCGAGATGAAGTTTCTGATTTAATAAATAAACAAGAATCATATATTTATCCAGGAGGTAAATATCGGAGAGGTCTTTCTGATCAGGAAATTAAGGAGTATGCAGAAAAAGATATCGAACATCATGTAAGAGGGGTTAGTCCGGAAGTAATAGATGAAATGGCAGGGTGGCTTGATCTTCAGGCTAAAATAGATAAATATTTTAAAAATATAGAAAAATTAGAGAATAAGGCTGTAGATGATCTTTTAGATAATGCTGATGTTATATGTTCCACAAATATAACTGCAGGTTCTAATATGCTTGCTGACAGATACTTTGATTTAAGCGTGATTGATGAGGCTACTCAATCAACACAAACTGAAACATTAATTCCATATTTTAAGGCGGATAAAAGTATTTTAATTGGAGATCATAAACAGCTGCCTCCTACAGTGATTAATGAAGAAGCGGCAGAAAAAGGTCTTAGTAAATCGCTTTTTGAAAAACTCTATGAACTTTATAGTAATGGTTTTTCCTCAACTCTTAAAATCCAGTATAGAATGAATAGAGAGATTATGGGTTTTTCTAGTCTTTATTTCTATAATGAAAGCTTAAAAGCAGCAGAATCTGTGGCAGAAAAAACAATAACAGACTTAGGAGTTGATATTAAATCAGATGAATTTATTGTAGATAAAGCTTTAAAACCAGAATATCCATTAGTTTTTCTTGATACCTTAAATATGGAAGCAGAAGAACGTTCTCTAAATAGTTCTAATTCTTATGATAATCCAGTTGAATCTGAAATTGTACTTGATATAATTGATAGAGCTGTGAAAAGCTCTATAATTGAAGAAGATATTGCTGTAATATCTCCTTATAAAGATCAGGTAGACTTTTTAAATCAGCATAATCATTATAAAAATGTTGAGATTGATACTGTAGATGCTTTCCAGGGCCGGGAAAAAGAGATGGTTATATTTACAGCAGTACGCAGCAATAAAGATAATAACATTGGGTTTTTACGTGATTTAAGAAGGCTTAATGTAGCATTAACAAGAGCAAAAAAGAAGCTGATAATCATTGCTGACAGCAGTACAATTTGCACACTTAAAGTTTATGACCACTTATTGACTTATGTTAAAAAAGTAGGTCTATATTATCAGTTATAATTACTTTAAATTTTTATATTATAGAGATAGATATGGATTGACAGCTTTTTAAAATTGCGATATACTTAAAACAGATAAAGTAATCAATATTTTATTAATCCTTTTAGCAATGAGGTGGTTAAATCGTGGATAGACTGCGCCGTAAACGTAATTTCACTGAGGCTGAAAAAGAAGAAATTACCAAAGCTATGGTCAAAGGATATGAAAAAATGGCTGCAGTAAATGAAGATTTAATTAAGAATGTTTCTCTCATTAAAGATGGGACTGAGTAGTCTCATCTTTTTTTATCATAAAAGAGTAGAGTTATTAAGGCTAAGTAAAAATTTGAAAAATAACACTAAGATATGTATAATAGATTCAGTTAAAGTAAACTGGAGGTGTCACCTTTGTCCAAATCTAAAAAGATAAAAATTGAGCTCCCTGAGTATTTAGTTGAGGAGATTAAGCTTTATTGTAAGCAAAATAATGAAAAGCAGAATGAATTTTTATCTCAGGCAGTAAAATTATATTTGCGAGAAAGAAAAAAAGAAGAAGTGAGATCTCATCTAAGAGATGGATATAAAAAAATGGCCGGTCTTAATCAACAGTTAGCAGATGAAGGTTTGTCAAGTGACTGCTATTCTTATTTATGTTATGAGCAGAGACTGGTGGAGTGTGAAAAAATTGAAAGTAAAAAGGGGTGATGTGTTTTACGCAAATTTGAATCCAGTTGTGGGTTCAGAGCAGGGTGGTACTAGACCAGTACTGGTTATACAAAATGATATTGGTAATAAATATAGTCCAACTGTTATTGTTGCAGCAATAACTTCTCGTATTAACAAAGCTAAACTGCCTACTCATGTTGAGATCCCAGCTAATTATACAAATTTAGATAAAGATTCAGTTATACTTCTTGAGCAAATTAGAACTATAGATAAGAAAAGACTGCAGAGACATATAGCTCATTTAGAGGAAGATGTTATTGAAGATGTTAATACTTCATTGGAAATTAGTTTAGGTTTAATAGAACTTTAATTGATTATTACTTGACATTGTGAAATATATATCGTATAATTTTGTTGTATATTTCATATTCTAATTTTTTTTGAATATTTAAGTGAATAAATTCACTTAAATATAGATGCAATGTAAATATCTTACAGATTGCAAAGATGAGATAAATAAGATATCATTTATATATGGAGGAAAAAAATGAAATTAAAAGAAGTTAAAACTCTTTTAAAAACAAATAATCTTTTAGAAATTGCTCCTGAAGCAGATGAACTAGAAGTGATTAATGCATGTGGAGCCGATTTAATGAGTGATGTTTTAGCTTTTTCTAAAGAAAAGACACTTCTTTTAACAGGTTTAACCAATCCTCAGGTAGTGAGAACTGCTGAGATGGTTGGAATTCAGGTTATTATATTTGTTAGAGGCAAACAACCACAGGTTGAAACTATAACTCTAGCAGACCAACTCGATATTTTTATTTACTCTACAGAGATGCCGCTTTTTGAAGCATGTGGGATTTTATATAAATATGGAATCGGTCCTGAAGATATTAATTATTTGTAAACTGATCCTCCAAATTTATTTCAGGAGTTGATTTTGCTTTGTCAAAACAGAAGTTGATGGAAAAAGAAATTGAAAGTTTTGATTTTCAAAGTGGTGGAGAAGCTTCAAGTCAATTAAAAAATATGCTCCGTAAATTAGGAGTGGATTCTCAAATAGTAAGAAAAACCGCTATAGTTACTTATGAACTTGAGATGAATGTAGTTATTCATTCTGAAGGAGGTAAAATAAAAGCAGCTGTTTCTTCAGAAGAATTAGAAATAGATGTTATAGATGATGGCCCAGGTATACCTGATCTTGATAAAGCATTTACACCTGGTTTTTCTACAGCAAGTAATGAAATAAGAGAAATGGGATTTGGAGCAGGAATGGGTCTTGTTAATGTGAAAAGATATGCTGATAAAATCAATGTCGAATCTTCAGAAAATGGTACTCATGTTAATGTTATTATAAAACTTGTTAACTAATACTGCGGAGGTTAAAGATGAGCAAAAAACATTCCGTTTTGCTAAAAGAAGATAAATGTGAGGGCTGCACTAATTGTGTTAAGGGATGTCCTACTAAAGCAATTCGGGTTCATCAAGGGAGAGCCTGGATAAAAGAAGATTTATGTATTGATTGTGCTGAATGTATTAGGGCATGTGAATATCATGCTAAATATACTGAAACAGATAAATTAGAAGATATTTTAAAATCAGACTATCCTGTTTTATTGATACCACCAAGTTTTTACGGACAGTTTTCAGCTGAAATTTCTTCTGCAAAAATTAAAGCTGCAATTAAAAAGATTGGTTTTGAAGGAGTTTATGATGTTGCAGAGGCAGCAGCAGCACTTTCTCGTAAAACACTGGAATTTTTAAATAATAATCCGGGAAGCTATATTTCAACTTCCTGTCCGGTAATTGTCAGATTAATCAAACTGAAATATCCAGATTTAATAGATATGTTAATTCCTTTAAAATCACCGGTAGAGCTTGCAGCAGAAAAAATAAAAAATGAATTAAAAGATAAATCTAATATCAGTGCAGATATATTTTTATTAACACCTTGTCCTGCAAAACTGACTACTGTAGCTAGAGCAATAGGACAAAAAGAGAGTTTTTTAAGTGGTGCAATAGGAGTAGAAAACATTTATGAAAAAATTTATGATTTACTAGGAGGAATTACTACATCTGATATAGAAGAAAATAATATAATACCACTTGCTACTATCTGGGGACATGAGGGGGGAGAAGAAAGTATTTTAAAGTCCTGGCAGGAAATAAATACTATTAGTGTTTCTGGTATTAATGTAGTAAAAGACCTTTTAGATGAAATAGAAAGAAATAATATTTCTTCAGAGATAAAATATTTTGAAATGACTTCTTGTTTTGATGGCTGTGTTGGTGGAGTGTTAAATGTTATCAACCAATATCAGGCTCGTTTTAATTTAGAACAGCGAGTAAATAATATTATAAAAGAAATTGGACAAAATAAAGTTTCTTTTGAAGATAGAGATGATGAAAAATATAATTTTTATTTAAAAGAAAAAATAAGTGCTGATAATTTTGAAAGACTTGATCAGGATTTCAAAAAAGCAATGAAGAAATTAGAACAGTTACAAAAAGAAATAGAAATTCTTCCTGGACTTGATTGTGCAGCCTGTGGAGCACCTGACTGCAAAACATTTGCTGAAGATATTGTAAATGGAAGGGCAATTAGGACAGACTGCATCTTTATGCTTAGAAAACAACTGGGAAGATTGGCCAATGATCTTTCTCAAATGGCTAATGAGCTCCCACCTGTTATGTCTACAGAGAAGGAGGAAGATGATGACAGTTAATGAACTGGTATCAGAATTTGATTTAGAAGTTGTTGCTGGCCCAGAACTAGGTAAGGAAATAAACGGCGTTTACTGTGGAGATCTCTTAAGCAATGTTATGGCAAGAGCTAAAAAGAACAATTTATGGATGACTGTTCAGGGTCATCAAAATGTCGTTGCTGTAGCACTACTTGTTGATATTTCAGCAGTTATTTTGGTTGAAGGTTTTGATTATGACGAAAAAGCAGTGAAAAAAGCATGTGAAAAAGGTGTTAATCTTTTAAAAACAAAAAAGAAATCATATGTTTTAGCCTGTAAATTTTGTGAAAGCAATTTATAATATGGAAAAAGTTAAGTCTGATCTTCATTTGCATTCTGTCTTATCACCCTGTGGAGACTTATTAATTACTCCAGGAGAGATAGTAAAAAGAGCTAAAGAAAACAATATTAAAGTCTTAGCTCTGACAGATCACAACTCAGCAGAAAATGCTGAGGTGTTTGAATATTATTGTGAAAAAAATAATATTTTATTTATTCCGGCAATGGAGGTTGAAACAAGAGAAGAAATTCACATTCTTTGTTATTTTTCAAACTTGAAATCTTTAAAAAAATGGCAGGCTCTAGTTTATGAGCATCTTCCAAAAAAAGATAATGATGAAGATTTTTTTGGGCCTCAAATAAAATGTGATTTTGATGATGAATATAAAGAAAAAATTACACAAATGCTTGCAGGAGCCGTTAATTTGAGTTTAGAGGAAACTACAAAAAAAGTTACAGAATTAGGAGGAGTTGTTGTTCCATCACATCTTGATAGGAAAAACAGTATCATTAGCCAGCTCGGCTTTATTCCACCTGATTTGGATTTTAAAACAGTAGAAATTTCTAAAAACATTTCTTTAGAGGAAGCATTAAAGAAATATCCTCAATTGAGCAATTTTCAGATTATCAAGAACTCAGATAGTCATTATTTAAAAGATATAAAAGCTTATCATTATTTGTACTTAGAAGAACTTAGTTTTGTTGAATTCAAAAAGGCGTTAAAAATGGTAAATGGCAGAAAGGTTATTTTAATTTAGTTTAATTTTACAAGGAGGTAATTATTGATGGCAGAGATGACAGATGCAAAAATGGCAGAATTCTTAGAACCTGCAAACGAAATAATTTCTCGCTATGAGAAAAAAGAAAGGTATTTGATACCTGTACTTCAGGAAGCACAGGATGAGTATGGTTATTTACCTGAAGAAGTATTAAAAGAGATTGCAGTAGGCTTAAACCTTTCTTTAAGTCAGGTTTATGGAGTTGTTACTTTTTATAGTCAGTTCCATCAACAGCCGCGAGGAAATAATATAATTCGTGTATGTATGGGTACTGCTTGTCATGTAAGAGGTGGAGACTCAGTAATGGAAGCTATTAAAGATGAATTAGGAATTGATGCAGGTGAAACTACAGATGATTTAGAATTTACTCTAGAATCTGTTGCCTGTATTGGTGCATGTGGTCTAGCACCGGTTATTATGGTTAATGATGAAACACATGGACGGCTGACTCCCGAAAAAATACCGGGAATCCTGGCTAAATATCAGTAAAATGAGGGAGTTATCTCTTCATATATCGGATATTTTAGAGAATTCTAGAACTGCAGAGGCAGATTTGATTGAACTTGAAATAATTGAAAATCCTGAAGAAAATATATTAAAAATAATGATTACAGATAATGGTAAGGGGATTTCAGAAGATAAATTGAGTACAATCACTGATCCGTTTGTGACTTCTAGAACGACCAGAGAGGTTGGCTTAGGTCTTTCTTTTTTTAAAAAAGCTGCTGAAAATGCTAATGGTTTTTTTAAAATCAATTCAAAAGAAGGCAGGGGCAGTAAAGTTATTACAGAATTTGAGTATGATCATATAGATAGAGCTCCATTGGGGGATATTGCAGCAACTGTGAGTAATTTTATTGCTGCAAATGGAGATCAGCTTGATTTTGTATATCATCATTATTATCAAGATGCGAAATTCACACTTGACAGCCGTCAGATAAAAAAAGAATTAGAAGATTTATCTATTCAATCACCGGCTGTGATTAGTTGGGTTAGAGAATTTATTGAAGAAAATTTAGAAGAAATTCGCGGAGGTGAAGCTTTTTAATGAAATCTTTAGAAGAATTAAAGGAACTGAGAAATAAAGTCCAGAAAGAAATAAAAAAGCGTGATCAGGGGCCAAGACCCGAAATTATTGTTGGTATGGGTACTTGTGGTATAGCAGCAGGGGCAAGAGAAATTTTAAAAGCAGTTTTGCAGGAAGTAGATAAGAGAGATATGGATGTTAGAGTCACCCAAACTGGTTGTATTGGAATGTGCGAAAAGGAACCCCTAATTGATGTTAAACTACCTGGAAAAGAAAGAATAACTTATGGTAATTTAGAAGTTAAAGATATTTCGAAAATAATAACTGAACATGTCATAAATGGTAATGTAGTGCAAGATTTAGTTATTGCCAGACATAGTGAATAATTATAAAGGAGGCACTTTTTAATGAATGATTCTATTTATCGTTCCCATGTATTAGTATGTACAGGAACAGGTTGTGTTTCTTCCGGTGCAAAGGATTTAAAAACAACTCTGGAAGAAGAACTAGCTGAAAAAGATTTAAGTGGTGAGATAAAAGTAGTAGAAACTGGATGTCATGGTTTCTGTGAAAAGGGACCAATAATGATTGTTTATCCAGAAGGAGTATTTTACTGTGAGGTTTCTGAAGATGATGTTGAAGAAATTGTAGAAGAACATCTGCTTAAGGGACGCACGGTAGAAAGACTGCTTTTTAGAGAACCAATGACCGAAGAACAGATTCCATCTTATCAGGATATAGATTTTTATAAGAAACAGAAGAGAATTGCACTTGCAAATTGTGGTAAAATAGATCCAGAAGATATAGATGAATATATAGCTTTAGGTGGTTATGAAGCTGCAGGTGAAGTACTTACAAATATGGATGCTCAGGAAGTTATCGATGAACTTAAAAATTCTGGGCTGAGAGGCCGAGGTGGTGGGGGATTCCCTACAGGTCTTAAGTGGCAGTTTGCTAAAAATTCAGATAGTGATAAAAAATATGTTATCTGTAATGCTGATGAAGGTGATCCAGGTGCATTTATGGATAGAAGTATTTTAGAGGGAGATCCTCATAAAGTTATTGAAGGGATGCTAATTGCTGGTTATGCAATTGGTGCTGATGAAGGTTATGTATATGTAAGAGCTGAGTATCCACTTGCAATAACAAGACTGGAAAAAGCTATTGAAGATGCTGAAGAATATGGATTATTAGGTGATGATATTTTCAGCAGTGGCTTTAATTTTAAACTCCACATTAAAAAAGGTGCAGGAGCTTTTGTATGTGGTGAAGAAACTGCATTAATGGCTTCTATCGAAGGAAAAAGAGGTATGCCAACTCCTAGACCTCCATATCCAGCTGTAAAGGGTCTTTTTGGAAAACCTACCAATATCAATAATGTTGAAACATATTCAAATGTACCTTATATAATAACTAAAGGTGCTGCTGAGTTTTCTAAAATAGGAACCGAAAATAGTTCTGGAACAAAGGTTTTTGCTTTAACTGGAAAAATTAATAATACAGGTCTTGTAGAAGTTCCAATGGGTACTACACTCAAAGAAGTAATTTATGAAATTGGTGGTGGACTCGGTGCAGGTAAAAAGTTTAAAGCAGTCCAGACTGGTGGACCTTCTGGTGGATGTTTACCGGAAAAATATCTGGATTTACCTATAGATTATGATTCATTAATTGATGCTGGAACTATGATGGGTTCAGGTGGAATGGTTGTAATGGATGAAGATTCATGTATGGTTGATGTAGCGCGTTTCTTCTTGAATTTTACCCAGAGTGAATCCTGTGGTAAATGTACACCATGTCGTGAAGGTACAAAGAGAATGCTTGAAATTTTAAATAGAATAACTTCAGGTGAAGGAAAAGATGGAGATATTGAATTACTTGAAGAATTAGGTCATCACATTAAGAGTACTTCATTATGTGGATTAGGACAGACAGCACCTAACCCTGTGTTAAGTACGCTTCGTTATTTCCGTGATGAGTATGAAGCTCACATCCATGATGATACTTGTCCTGCAGGAGTTTGTAAAGAATTGTCTAGTGCTTACGTGATTGACGAAGAAGCCTGCATAGGTTGTGGAAAGTGTGCTAAAGTATGTCCTGTTGATGCAATTAGTGGAGAAATCAAGAGTGCTTTTGTAATAGATGCGGATATTTGTATAGCTTGTGGAGCATGTGAACCAGAATGCCCTGTTGATGCAATTTCTCAGGGGTAGTCTCTTATATAGGAGGGAAATAAATGAGCAAAGTTAAGTTAACGATAGATGGAAAAAAAATCGAAGTAGATGAAGACAGCTCTATTCTAGATGCTGCAAAAGAAATTGGAATTGATATTCCAGTTTTATGCTACCATCCAGATTTAACATTACATGGAGCCTGTCGAGTATGTGTTGTAGAAGATGAAGAAAGTGGTAATTTGTTAGCTTCCTGTGCAACACCTGTTGCAGATGGAATGAATATTAATACAAGAAGCCAAAAGGCAAGAAAAGCAAGAAGAAAGAATGTTGAATTACTTTTAGCTAATCATCCAAATGATTGTCTTGGTTGTGACCGTAATGGCCAATGTGAACTTCAGGATATCACTCATTCTTTGGGTATTCAGCCTGAAGATGTTGATAGAATATCTGGTGAAGAAAAAGTATATGAACTTGATACAGTTGGCCCAGCATTAAAAAGAGATCCAAATAAATGTATATTATGTGGTCGCTGTGTAAGAATTTGTGAAGAAGTTCAGGGTGTTTCAGCACTTCAATTTACTCAGCGTGGTTTTAATTCAATAGTAACTACAGCTTTTGACTTACCACAGGCTGAAATTAATTGTGCTAATTGTGGGCAATGTGCAACTGTATGTCCTGTAGGTGCAATTACTGAAATGAGTGAAATAGAAAAAGTATGGGCTGCATTAGAAGATGATGATAAACATGTAGTGGTTCAGACAGCTCCTTCAATACAGGCTACATTAGGAGAAGAATTTGGTTATGAACCAGGAACAGTTGTAACAAATAAAATGGTTGCAGCATTAAGAAGAATTGGATTTGATAAGGTATTCTCAACAGACTTCGCTGCAGACCTTACTATACTTGAAGAAGGTAGTGAATTCTTAAAGAAAATTAATGGTGAAGGAGAACTACCTCATATAACATCATGTTGTCCGGGATGGGTAAAGTATGCAGAGCATAATTTCCCTGACCTCTTAAAACATCTATCATCTGCTAAATCACCAATGCAGATGTTTTCTGCACTGAGTAAGACCTATTATCCACATCAGGCAGGTGTAGAAGACGAAAAAATATATACTGTGGCTATAATGCCATGTACAGCAAAGAAATTTGAAAAAGAAAGAGAAGAAATAAATTCAACACGATTCCAAGATACAGATGCAGTACTTACTACTAGAGAGTTAGCTCGGATGATCAAAGAGATGGGAATTAATTTCACTTCTCTACCTGAGGAAGATTTTGATCAATTAATGGGTGAATCTACTGGTGCTGGTTCCATCTTTGGAACAACAGGTGGTGTAGCTGAGGCTGCAGCAAGAACTGTTAAAGAGAAATTAACTGGAGAACCACTGGAAAGATTAAACTTAGGCTTTAGAGGAGTTAAATCTGCTGAAGTTAATATTGGTGATAGAACTGTTACTGTCGCTATTGCTAATGGACTTGGAAATGCAGAAAAACTTTTAGAAAAAGTAAGAGCAGGGGAATGTAGTTATGATTTCATCGAAATCATGGCCTGTCCTCATGGATGTGTTGGTGGAGGTGGACAGCCAAGACCAGCTACAAATGAGAAAAAAGATAAGAGAGCTGCCGGACTTAAGAAAATTGATGATGAAAGCTTTATCCGTAAATCTCATGAAAATCCTCAAATTATGAAATTATACAAAGAGTTCCTTGGGGAACCACTTGGAGGAGAATCACATCATCTCTTACACACAACTTATAAGGCAAGGCCTAAGAACTAAATGGTAAGGATAAATATGCTTATTTTAAGCATATAAAAAAATTAATTAAATCAATTGATTTAATTATAAATATTTAAATGAGATCCGGGAAAAGCTGCTCTGTTGATATCAATAGAGCAGCTTTTCTTTATCTACCCATATTTAACTCTGTAATATTCGAAAGAAGTATATTATAATTAAAATAAGGGGGTAATAGTGAATGGCCAATATATTAGAAGAAAAAATAGAATATCTAGCTGCACCTGCATCTGGGGAGATCATTAATTTAAGTCAAGTTCCAGATCAGTCATTTGCAAAAAAGAATTTTGGTGATGGTTTTGCGCTTATACTATTAGAGATTGAACTGATATAAGTCTAATGTTATTTAAAAAATATATGATTTAAAAACATTAAATTTGTATCTATGATTCTTTAATTCTTTTTTATTCTTTAATTTTTTGTTATAATAGAATTCAATAGTCATTTTTATTTAAATTAACAAATATATATCTTTGTTTTTATAAAATTTTTATTTAAAAAGTCAGGATGAGCTATTATGGATTATAAGAGAGTAGTAGTAAAAGTTGGAAGCAGTACTTTGACCAATGAAAACGGGAAAATGAACTTTACCCGGATTGATAGGTTAACAAGACAATTAGTTGATTTAAAAAATCAGGGAAGAGAAATAATTTTGGTTAGTTCAGGTGCAATTGCAGCAGGTGTAGGAGAACTTGGGTTTGCAAAAAAGCCTAATTCTATTCCCGAACAGCAGGCATGTGCTTCAGTAGGTCAGGGATTATTAATAGGTATTTATAATAAATTTTTTAGAGAATATGGAGAAAAATGTGCTCAGATTTTATTGACTTCAAGTGATTTAGAAAATAGAAATAGATATTTAAATGCATTTAATACTTTGGAAACTCTTCTGGATCATGGTGTAATACCTGTTATTAATGAAAATGATACAGTTGTTACAAATGAAATAAAATTTGGCGATAATGACACACTTTCAGCAAGAGTTGCAGGTCTGGTTGAAGCAGATCTTTTAATAAATCTCTCTGATGTTAAAGGGCTTTACAGCAGCAGTCCCACAGATGAAAATTCTAAGTTAATTCATTTAGTTAAAGATATAAATCAAAAGATAATCAATATGGCTGGTGGTAGAGGTAGTCTAGTAGGAACAGGTGGTATGATAACCAAAATCGAAGCTGCAAAAATTGCAGTAAATTCAGGTATAGTAATGATTATTGGCTCTGGCAGAGAAAAAAATTCTCTTTTAAATTTGGTTGAGATGGCAGAAGATAAACGATATGATATGGGGACAACATTTTTAGCAGAAAAGAATAGTTTGTCAAAAAGAAAACAGTGGCTTCATTTTAATCTTCCTCCTTCAGGAGAAGTAATAGTAGATAAAGGAGCTGCAGAAGCTCTTATCAGCAGGGGGAAAAGTCTTCTTCCTGGTGGCATTATAGATGTAAATGGAGAATTCAAAAGTGGAGAACCAGTTGCAATAATTTCAGAAGATAAAAATATTGGTAAAGGGATTGTAAATTATAGTTCTTCAGAAATAAAAAAAATTAAAGGACTGCATTCTGAAGAAATAGAAGATAAACTTGGTTATTTTAATAAAAGTGAAGTAATACATAGGGACAATATGGTAATAGGAGGAGATAATAATGAGTATTAGAGAAAATCTTATTTCCCAGGCGGATGCAGCTAAACAAGCGTCAAGGAAACTTGCTAAAGCAGCAAGTGGTGAGAAAAACAAAGCTTTAAATATCATTGCTGATAAGCTCATTGACAGACAGGATGAAATCTTAAAAATCAATCAAAAAGACATGGAAAAAGGCAAAGAAAATGGGTTAAATAGAGCTTTGCTTGATCGTTTAAAATTGACCGAATCAAGAATTGAAGGTATGGCTCAGGGGCTTAGAGAAGTAGCAGCTCAGGAAGATCCGATTGGAGAAGTTCCTCATATGTGGAAAAGGCCGAATGGTTTGCAGATAGGTAAGATTAGAGTGCCTTTAGGTGTAATCGGAATTATCTATGAAGCACGTCCAAATGTTACGGTTGATGTTGCGGGTTTATGTTTGAAATCTGGTAATGCTGTAATTTTGCGTGGCGGATCAAATGCTTTTAATTCAAATCAAATTCTAACAAATATTATTCAGGATGGTCTTAGAGAAGCAAGTTTACCTGAAGAGAGTGTGCAGTTAATTAGAACTACAGATAGAAAAGCAGTTGATATACTTTTCACATTAAATGATTATTTGGATGTTTTAATCCCTCGTGGTGGAGCAGGACTTATTCAAAAAGTGGTTAATGAGTCTAAAGTACCTGTAATTGAAACAGGTGTAGGTAATTGTCATGTTTATGTAAATAAAGATGCAGATTTGACAAAAGCTAAAAAAATAGTATTTAATGCTAAATATTCTCGTCCTGCAGTATGTAATGCAGCGGAAAGTCTTTTAGTAGATGCAGAAATAGCAGAAAACTTTTTACCTGAAATGGCGGGAATATTTAATGAAAAGGATGTAGAATTAAGAGGCTGTGAAAAAACCAGAAAAATTGTACCACAGATTAAAGAAGCTGACGAAGAGGATTATGCAGCTGAATATTTAGATTATATTATGTCTGTTAAAGTTGTAGAAAATTATGATGAGGCAGTTGAACATATCTATAATTACGGGACTAAACATTCTGAAGCAATTGTAACTGAAAATTATACTACTGCCAGAAAATTTTTAGATGACATTGATGCAGCAGCAGTGTATGTTAATGCTTCAACAAGATTTACTGATGGTGGTCAATTTGGGCTGGGTGCAGAAACTGGTATTAGTACTCAAAAGCTGCATGCTAGAGGACCTATGGGTCTAAAAGAACTAACAACTACCAAATATATAATCATGGGAGATGGACAAATTCGAGAATAGGAGGCAGAAATGGACTTAGCTATTATTGGTCTTGGTAATATGGGCCAGGCGATTTTAGATGGTATATTAAAAAATGATTTAATTGATCAAAAAAATATTACAGCAGCTGATAAAAAATTCTCTTATCAAAGCTTTAAAGAAATGAACAAATATCCAGATTTAAATTTCACTTCAGATAATCGTGAAGCAGTAAATGAGAGTGATTTAGTTATTCTTGCTGTCAAGCCTCAGGTGATTGATTTTGTACTTCGGGATATAAAGGGAGCAGCTGCTGATAAGAATATAATTTCTATTGCTGCTGGTATAACGGTTGAACATATACAAGATATTTTGGGCAGTAAGAGCAAAATTACAAGAATAATGCCTAATACACCTGCTCTTGTAGCAGAAGGGATGAGTGCACTAACTTTCCCAGAAAATATCAGTGAAGAAGAAAAAGAAATAATAATGAAAATTTTTTCAGCACTTGGTAAAGTAGTAGAAGTTGAAGAAAAAGATATGGATGCAGTTACAGCTTTGAGTGGAAGTGGTCCAGCTTTTGTATATATATTCATTGAGGCATTAGCTGATGCTGGAGTTTTAAAAGGATTAAACCGAGATACTGCTTTAAAATTGGCTGCCCAAACTGTTAAAGGTGGGGCAGAGATGGTATTAGAAACAAATAGACATCCAGCAGAACTTAAAGACATGGTAACTTCACCTGCTGGTACTACTATAAATGGTGTAGCTGCTCTGGAAAATAATAATTTTCGTTCTGCAGTTATCAAAGCAGTTTCTACAGCTGCAGAAAGATCAGAGGAGTTGGGTGGTTAAATGGAGGAAAAGACATTTGCTATAATAAGCAGTTCTCCAGAAGAAACTAAAAAATTTGCAGTTGAGATTGGCAGATTAATCAATAGTCCAGCACTGATACTCCTAAAGGGGGAATTAGGTACAGGAAAGACATTAATGGTCCAGGGTATTGCAGAAAGTTTAGGATATAAATCAGAAATAACTAGTCCGACATTTAATATTATCAAAGAGTACTTTGCAGATGAAGAAATTATCCACATGGATTTATATCGACTCAACCAAAGTGAAGAACTATTAGAAATAGGTTTTGAAGATTATCTTGATAGAGATGCAGTAATATTAATAGAATGGCCGGAAATAGCTCTTTCATTAGTTCCGGCCAATTTTATTTATATTGAAATAATTAAAAAATCAAATTTAAAAAGAAAAATAATTGTTAGAGGTGAAGGAGAAAGCTCAAAGCAATTAATAGAAAGGTTGAATAAAAATGCTGATTCTTGGAATTGATACTTCTACAGAAATATTAGCAATATCAATCCTAGAGGATAATAATTTGTTAGGAGAATATAATCTCAGTTTAAAAAGACAGCATAGTGAAAAGTTAATTCCTTTAATTAAAGAAATGTTAACTCAATTAAATATAGCACCGGAAGAATTAGAAGGAATTGCTGTTGGAACTGGACCTGGATCTTTTACTGGACTAAGGATAGCTATTACAGCGGCTAAAATGATGGGTAGAGTCAATAAAATTCCTGTTAAAGGGGTTTCTACCCTTGAAGTTATGGCATCAGGTGTGAGAGGTGATTATATATTACCTTTAATTGATGCAAGAAGAAATAGAGTTTATTATTCATTATATAAATCAAATATTAAAGATACTCAGGAAAATATGGGAATAAACTATTTGGTGAAAAATATATTAGATTTATCTGCTGCAGATATTGATAAGTTACCTGATATTATTTCTGAATATAGAGATAAAGAAATAGTGATAGTTGGTAACAGAGTGAAGCAAGCAGTAGAAATTTTTAAAAAACATAATTTCAATATTTTTTCTGCTGAAACAGAAAATAATTTTCCCAGAGCAGCTGTTATAGCTAGATTAGGTCATAACTATATTAACAAGGGAGAAAATGACAACATATATGAACTCAAGCCTCTTTATTTAAAAAAAGCTCAGGCAGAAATCAACTGGCAAAAAAAATATAAAAGCTGATAAAGAACTAATAGGAGGTTAGTTGAATTGGATTTTAAAAAGAGATTAAAAACAAAAGAAAATGATGTATATATATTAGCTCTTGAAAGCTCATGTGATGAAACTGCTGTTTCTGTTAATAAAAATGGTCTTGAAGTACTCTCAAATGTTGTTTCTTCTCAGGTTGAGCTCCACAAAAAATTTGGGGGAGTAGTTCCTGAAATTGCTTCTCGGAAACATCTTGAACTTATTTTACCAGTAATTGATGAAGCGCTCAACAAAGCTGCTGTGGATTTTGAAGATCTTGATGCAGTCGCTGCAACATATGGACCGGGTTTAGTAGGGGGGCTTTTAGTTGGTCTTACAGCTGCAAAGACTATTTCTTTGATGTTAAATATTCCTTTAATTGCTGTAAACCACATTGCAGGTCATATATATGCAAATTTCATTGATAACCCTGATATAAAGAAACCTCTTTTGTGCTTAACAATTTCTGGAGGACATACTGATTTGTTATATTTTGAAAATTTAAAGGGATACAGCATTTTGGGAAGGACAAGAGATGATGCAGCAGGTGAAGCATTTGATAAAATAGCAAGATTTATGGGACTGGGCTATCCAGGTGGCCCAGCAATAGAAAAAGAAGCGAAAAATGGTGATTCTGATGCAGTCGATTTTCCACGAGCAATAATGGGTGAGAACAGCTATGATTTTAGCTTTAGTGGTTTAAAGACTGCAGTGATGAATTATATTAATAATCAAGAACAGAGAGGTAAAAAAATTAATAAAGCTGATATTGCTGCTAGTTTTCAAGAAGCTGTTGTAGATAGTTTGATTGCAAAACTAATAAAAGCTGCAGAAGAATATGATGTTAAAAGTGTAGTGTTATCTGGAGGCGTTGCAGCTAACAGCAGACTAAGACAGGTAGCTGCTGATGAACTAAAAAAAATGAATTTAGACTTTTATTATCCATCTTTAAATTTATGTACGGATAATGCTGCAATGATTGGAGCAGTTGCTTATTATCAGTATTTAGATAGAGATTTTGCCCCTTTAAGCATAAGTGCTGAACCATCATTAAAATTATAGTTCTCTAAAATCAAAGAAAATAAGAAAAAAGGAAGAAAAAAATGTATAAATCAAAAAAAGAAATTTTATTCAAAACAGTTAAGGAAGATAATATTCTTCCCATAACATCTATATGTAAATTGAATTGTATTTTTTGTAGTCATAAAAATAATCCTTCAGAAGTTGAAACTTATAGTTTTGGTCATTTAGACTTTGAATTGGTCAAAACTATGATAGAATTTTTAGATGAGCAAAAACCTGTATTTATTGGAGAATCTGCAAGTAAGATAATTGAAGGTGAACCATTTAGTCATCCTAGAATTATGGAAATTTTAAATTACATTAGAGACAGATGGCCCAAAATAGAGATTAAGATTACTACAAGTGCATCATTTATTGAGGAAAAATATTTATCAGAATTCAAAAATTTATCTCCTATTGAATTTAATATATCTTTAAACGCACCCGCTCCGGAGGAACGGGTTTTTTTAATGAAGGATCCTCGACCAGAAAATGTTTTTAAAATTATAAAAAAACTAAAAGAATATAATATTAAATTTGAGGCAAGTATAGTTTCAATGCATCATATATTAGGTTTTGAAAAACTTACCCATACATTAGATTTTTTAGAAAGTTTTCCCCCTTTATCTTTAAGGATCTTTATGCCTGGATTTAGTCACTATGCACGTAAGAAATTAATGCCTGGGAAAAATTATTATAATAAACTAAAGTTTTTTATCGAAAATAATAGAGAAAAATATAATTATCCAATAATTATTGAACCTCAATTAATAGATGATCTTTCAGCAGAAATAGAAGGAATTATAAAAAATTCTCCTGCTTATTACACTGATTTAAAAAGAAATGATGTAATTACCTTTGTTAATGGTTATAAAATAGAAAGCAGAGTGGATGCTTTCTATAAAATTAAAAAATCAGAAAATCCTGAACTGATTATAGATAGGAATGATAAAAAATTAAAAATAATTTTAAATAAATCGGCAGGAAAAAAGTCAGGATTAATCATGTCTTATGATATTGGCAGAAGAAAAAAGAATATTTTGTTATCACATATTAAACTCAGCAAAAAAGATAAAGAAAATATTTCTACAATATTATTAACTTCTCAATTGGCATACAATTTATTTGATTTTATAACAAAAGACTTTTCTGATGAAGATTATAATTTCAAACTTATAGAAACTAAAAATAATTTTTTCGGTGGCTCCATAATGTCAGCAGGTCTACTCGTAAATAATGATCTGGATTTTGCTCTTAGAAAGCTAGATTTTAAAGCAGAAAAATTAATTGTTCCAGAAATTATTTATGACTATTATGGTAATGATCTTTTAGGTGAACATTATTCAGAAATTGAAGACAAATATGGAGTTGAAATAATATTGCTCTAGTGCTTTTATAATATAATCTTAATGATTTCTTTTGCTGAATTAGTTTTGAGCCAATTTAAGATTGAATTTTAGAGATATTTAGAGAAATAAAGACTTAATATAACTTTAGAGCATTAAAAAGCATATAAAAGCTTATAATAGTCTTTAATCGGACTTGATTTTAATTTATGTCTTAGATATTATATTTACAGTGCTTGTTAGCACTCGCTTCAATTGAGTGCTAATCATTTTAAGATAATAAAAAAATAGAAGGGGGTTATTTTTTAATGAGTATTAAACCATTAGATAACAGAGTTGCAGTAAAATTTGTAGATGAAGAAAAAGAAGAGAAAACTGAAGGCGGAATTGTTCTCCCAGATACAGCCAAAAAAGAGGAGAAACCACAACAAGGAGAAATTGTTGCAGTTGGCAGAAATATTGCTGCTGAAGATGAAGAACCTGAAGTTGCTATTGGGGACAAAGTTGTATTTGATAAATATGCTGGTACAAAAGTTACAGTTGACTCTGAAGAGTATATAATTCTTTCTATCGATGATGTTTTAGCTGTAATTGTTTAAATCAAAAATTTTAATAATTAATTTTACTTAATATTATATTTAAGTTTGTTCAGTTGAATTTATACAGGAGGGATAAAGAATGCCAAAAGAATTAATGTTCGGTGAAGATGCACGCCGCAAATTAGAAAGCGGTGTTTCTAGATTAGCTAGTGCAGTTAAGGTTACACTTGGACCAAAAGGACGGAATGTACTTTTAGAGAAAAGTTATGGTGCACCTACAATTACAAATGATGGTGTGAGTATAGCAAAAGAAATTGAACTTAAAAATCACTATGAAAATATGGGTGCTCAAACAGTAAAAGAAGTAGCGACAAAAACTAATGATGTAGCTGGTGATGGTACAACAACTGCTACAGTATTAGCAGAGGCTATTTTTAAAGAAGGTATTAAAAATGTTGCAGCTGGTGCAAATCCAATGCTTCTTAAAAGAGGTATTTTAAAAGCAGTTGAAAGATTAACTGAAGAAATTGCTTCTGTTTCAAGACCGGTAGAGGGTAAAGAAGCTGTTTCTCAAATTGCAACTATTTCTGCTGGTAATGATGATGAAATCGGTCATTTAATTGCAGAAGCTATGGAAAAAGTAGGTCAGGATGGAGTTATTTCTGTTGAAGAATCAAAAAGTATGGGTACTTCATTAGAAGTAGTAGAAGGTATGCAGTTTGATCGCGGCTATTTGTCTCCATATATGGTAACAGATACAGATACTATGGAAGCATCTTTAGAAGATCCATATATCTTAATTACTGATAAGAAAATTAACAGTATTCAGGATATTTTACCTTTATTAGAACAAGTTGCACAGTCAGGTAAAAGCCTTATGATTATTGCTGAAGAAGTTGAAGGAGAAGCTTTAGCGACTTTAGTTGTTAATAAAATAAGAGGAACATTTAATTGTGTAGCAGTTAAAGCTCCTGGCTTTGGAGATCGCCGTAAAGCAATGCTTGAAGATATTGCTGTACTTACAGGTGGAACATTAATTACAGAAGATCTTGGCTTAAAATTAGAAAATGCTAGCATTAATGATTTAGGTCAAGCTCATAAAGTGACAATTACAAAAGATGATACTACAATTGTTGAAGGTAATGGAAATAAAGAAAAAATTCAGGATAGAATAAATCAATTGAGAAAGCAAATTGAAACAACTACTTCTGATTTTGATAGAGAAAAGCTTCAAGAAAGACTGGCTAAATTAGCTGGTGGTGTTGCAGTAATTCAGGTTGGTGCAGCAACAGAAACTGAACTCAAAGAAAAACAGCACAGAATAGAAGATGCTCTTTCTGCTACTAGGGCAGCTGTTGAAGAAGGTTTAGTTGCTGGAGGTGGAACAACTTATCTTGAAGTAATGTCTGCCTTAGATGACCTGAATCTTGAGGGTGATGAAGGTACAGGAGTAGATATAGTTAGAAAAGCTTTAGAAACTCCAATTAAACAGATTGCTTCTAATGCAGGTTATGAAGGTTCGGTTGTAGTTGAAAGAGTAAGAGAAAAAGCTGCTGGAATCGGATTTGATGCTATGAAAGGCGAATATGTAAATATGATTGAAGCTGGTATCATTGATCCAGCCAAAGTAACTCGCTCTGCTCTTCAGAATGCTGCAAGTGCTGCAGCAATGCTCTTAACCACTGAATGTCTAGTTGCTGATAAAGGCGATGATGATGAAGATGGTGGTGGAATGCCCGGAGGAATGCCCGGAGGAATGGGCGGCATGGGCGGAATGGGTGGAATGGGCGGCATGATGTAGGCCGTAATTCCATCAAAGAATAAAAAAGTTTAGAAGGCACATCCTATTACAGGGTGTGTCTTTTTAACTTTAAAAATTATATTTTTTATAAATTTTAAAAAGGGATTTCTATTTTTATAGAGAATATTATTTAACAGGAGATTAATTTATTTCACTGCATATTATGAAGCTATCTTGACTGCAAAGTAATGAAATGAAATGATTAGCCTCTTAATAGTTTGATGATTAAGATTTAGTTATTGCTGTTTAAAATAAATATAGAACTTTAATTATAATACCTTTTAACTAAATAACTCTTAAAAAGTTCATTCTTCTTAATTAGAAATTTTATGGACTTTTTATTTTGTATAAATAGCTTATAATTTTATATACAAAAATTAAAAATAAAGATTAAATTTTCAAAATATTGAAATCAATTCTTCTCAATGATATAATGATATACAAATGTGAATGATTAATTAAGGGTATTAAAAAGTTCTGTAGATTGGAGGATTATATGATAGAAGACTTTGTTATTTTTGTCTTATCAGATTCAATTGGTGACACAGCAGAACAGGTAGCAAGGGCGGCAGCAGAGCAGTATAAAGGTTCTGATTATGAAATAAAGAAATATCCCTATGTAGAAACCAAAACTAAGATTGATGATATTTGTTCAAATATAGATGAGCCTTCTAATACTATAGTAATTTATACTATGGTAAATGAAGAAATCTCTACATATTTGAAAAATTACTGTGAAGAGGAAGGTATAGTCTATATTGATATTATGGAACCCTGCTTGGAAAAATTTAGTGATTTTATTGGTCGCAAACCGGCCCGAGAATCGGGGGTGATAAGAAAATTAGATGAGGACTATTTTAAGCGAGTTGAGGCAGTAGAATTTGCAGTAAAATATGATGATGGAAAAGATCCACGTGGAATTTTAAAAGCTGATATTGTTTTAATAGGTGTGTCTCGTTCTTCTAAAACTCCATTGAGTATGTATCTGGCACATAAAAACTATAAGGTTGTTAATATTCCATTGGTTAAAGATTCAAAAGTACCAGACCAAATTTATGAAGTTCCCAAAAGAAAAATAGTTGGCTTAACTATTGATCCAGAAGATCTTATAGAAATTAGAAGAGAAAGAATAAAAATTATGGGTCTAGACAGCAGTGTGGATTATGTTTCAATAGAAAAAATAATGGACGAACTTACTTATGCTGAAAGAGTTATGAAGCAAATTGGCTGCCCGGTTATAGATATGACAAAAAAAGCTGTTGAAGAAGCAGCAAGTATGATTATTGATATAATAAATGATTTAAATTAACAAAAGGAGGGGTTTTGTTGAAGAAGTATATTTATGCTTTTGAAGAAGGAAAAAAAGAGATGAAGTCTTTGTTAGGTGGTAAGGGTGCTAATCTTGCAGAAATGAGCAATATTGGATTACCTGTACCTCCAGGATTTACAATTACAACCGAAGCTTGTATAAGATATCTTGATATGGGTGAAAAATTAGATGATGATTTAAAGGAAGGCATTTTTGAATATATGGCTGAGTTGGAAAAGAAAAATAATAAAGAATTTGGTGACCTGGAAGACCCCTTGTTGGTTTCCGTGAGATCAGGTGCAGTAATTTCTATGCCTGGTATGATGGATACTATTTTAAATCTAGGTTTAAATGATAAAAGTGTTGAGGGTCTTGCTGAAAAGACTTCAAACCCCAGATTTGCATATGATAGTTACAGACGTTTAATTCAGATGTTTGGGGGGGTAGTATTAGGTATTCCAAACTATGAATTTGATAACTTTCTAGAAAAGAGAAAAGAAAAAAAGGGTTATGCTAATGATACTGAATTAACCGTAAAGGATTTAAAAGATATTATTGAAGACTTTAAAGCTTTAATCAAAAAGCGTAAAAACATAGAATTTCCACAAAAACCAGAAGATCAGCTTTTAATGGCTGTAAAAGCTGTATTTAGTTCCTGGAATAACTCAAGAGCTATCTCTTATAGAAATATACATGATATTCCCCATGATCTTGGTACAGCAGTAAATGTTCAGACAATGGTTTTTGGTAACATAGGAGAAAATTCAGGTACAGGAGTAGCATTTACTAGAAATCCTGCTACAGGAGAAAATAAAGTATTTGGTGAATTTTTACTTAATGCCCAGGGCGAAGATGTTGTTGCAGGTATTAGAACACCAAAAGATATTCAGGAATTAAATAATTTAATGCCTGAAGTTTATGATGAATTTATTGAAGTAACTGAAACTTTAGAACAGCATTATAAAGATATGCAGGATATTGAATTTACTATTCAAGAAGGAGATTTATATATACTGCAGACCAGAACAGGTAAAAGAACTGCAGATGCAGCAGTTAATATCGCTGTAGACATGGAAGAAGAGGGTCTTATTGATAGAGAAACCACAATCATGAGAATAGATCCTGAGGATATAAGTCAGCTCTTACATCCAAACTTTATTGAAGATGAACTAGAAAAAGCAGATATATTAGCGACCGGATTGGCTGCATCACCTGGTGCTGCTTCAGGTAAAGCTTACTTTACTTCTGAAGATGCTGTAGAGGCAGCTGAAGGTGGAGAAGATGTAATTCTTGTTCGTAAAGAAACTTCTCCAGAAGATATAGAAGGTATGGTAAAAGCCAATGGTATTTTAACTTCACGTGGTGGAATGACATCTCACGCAGCTGTTGTAGCAAGAGGTATGGGAAAATGTTGTGTTGCAGGTGCCGGAGACATTAGAGTTGATGAGAGCTCAAAGAAATTTTTTGTAGATGATAGAGTCTTTAATGAAGGAGATTATATATCACTTAATGGTAGTACTGGTGATGTTTATGCAGGTGTTGTAAAAACTGAAGATGCTCATTTATCAGAAGAATTTAAGATGTTAATGGATTGGTCTGATGAGTTTAGAGAGCTTGGAGTTTATACAAATGCCGATACTCCAAAAGATGCAGAAGTAGCAGTTGATTTTGGAGCTGAAGGAATTGGACTCTGTAGAACTGAGCACATGTTCTTTGAAAGCGGTAGAATAACTTCTGTACGTGAGATGATTATTGCAAATACTAAGAAAAAACGCCAAAAAGCGCTTGATAAGTTATTCCCTTATCAAAAAGATGATTTTAAAGGTATATTTAAGGTTATGGGGGATAGAGCTGTAACTATTCGTCTGCTTGATCCACCATTACATGAATTTTTACCTCAGAATGAAAAAGATATTAAAGCTCTAGCAGAAGAGCTGCCTGTAACTGTTGATGAACTCAGGAGAACAATTGAAGAATTAGAAGAAATGAATCCTATGTTAGGCCACAGAGGATGTCGTTTAGGAATAAGTTATCCAGAAATTTATAAAATGCAGGTTAAAGCAATTATTTCTGCTGCAATAGAGGTAAAAGAAGAAGAAGGATATGATGTTAAACCTGATATTATGATTCCACTTGTTGGTTCAGAAAAAGAACTGGCCATTTTAAGAGAAAAAGCAGAAGAAGTTGCTGAAGAAATCATAGATAAATCACATACCAAAATAGAATATACTGTTGGTACTATGATTGAGATTCCAAGAGCTGCACTTCTTGCTGATCAAATTGCAAGACACGCTGATTTCTTCTCATTTGGAACAAATGATCTGACCCAAATGACATATGGATTTTCTCGTGATGATGCAGGTAAATTCCTTAATGAATACTTAGATAATGAGATATTTGCTAAAGATCCATTTGCTGTACTTGATCAAGAAGGGGTCGGAAAATTGATTGAAACAGCAGTTGAATTAGGTCGTAAAGAAAAAGAAGAATTAAAAATAGGTATTTGTGGAGAACATGGTGGAGAACCTTCTTCTATTGATTTCTGTCATAGAACTGGTCTTGATTATGTATCTTGTTCACCTTATAGAGTGCCTATTGCTAGACTTGCTGCAGCTCAATCAGCAATAAACAATAATAAAAAATAAGTTTTATTATTAATACAGCAATAACAGGCTAAATAATATTTAGAAATAAATGAAGAATGAATATAATAACTTCTGCTCCCCTTATTTGAAAATTTTCATTTTCAAAGAGGGGAGTTTGATTTTATTCTAAATTTTTCTACCTTGACAAAGAAGGTATTTGCGCTGTATACTTTAGTAAATAAAAGTGGAAGGGGAATTAGATGGATTACGATAAAATACTGATTCTCGATTTTGGGGGACAGTACAGTCAGTTAATTGCAAGACGTGTAAGAGAATTCAATGTTTATTCAATTATTAAACCTCATAATATTTCTATCGAAGAAATAAAAGAAATCGATCCTGCTGCAGTGATTTTTTCTGGAGGACCAGATAGTGTAACCGCAGCTGGAGCTCCTGGAGTCAATCAGGGAGTTTTTGAACTGGATATACCTATTTTAGGGATTTGCTATGGAATGCAGCTTATGGCTCAGCTGCTGGAGGGTGGACATGTAGAAAAGGCAGCACATGGTGAATATGGTAAAGCTCAGCTTGAACTTTTCACCCAAAAAACTTTATTTGATGGAGTTGAGGATAACAGTCAGGTCTGGATGAGTCATGGTGACCATGTTAAAACACTTCCAGATGGATTTGAAGTAATAGCAAGAACTGAATTAACAGAAACAGCAGCTATGGCAGATTTTGAAAGGGATTTTTACGGAGTACAGTTTCATCCAGAAGTTAATCATACTATTCATGGCAAAATAATTCTTCATAATTTTTTGTTTAAAGTTACTAAGGCAAAAGCAACCTGGAATATGGCGGATTATATTAATGAAGAAGTGGATAAAATAAGAAACCAGGTAGGCAAAGGTAAAGTTATCTGTGGTTTATCAGGTGGTGTTGATTCTGCAGTTGCATCTGCTATAGTACATAAGGCTATTGGAGACCAGCTCACATGTATTTTTGTAGATCATGGTCTGCTTCGCAAAGGAGAAGCTACTCAGGTTAAAAGAACTTTTGGTGAAGAATTTAATATTCCACTAGTATATGTTGATGCAAGAGAGAGGTTTTTAGAAAGATTAAAGGGTGTTTCTGATCCGGAAGAAAAAAGAAAAATTATTGGAGATGAATTTATAAGGGTTTTTGAAGAGGAAGCTGATAAATTAGAGGATGTTCGTTACTTAGTTCAAGGTACAATTTATTCTGATGTTATTGAAAGTGGTGGTACAGAAAAAGCTGCTACTATAAAAAGTCATCATAATGTTGGAGGGCTACCAGATGATATGAATTTAGAACTGGTAGAGCCGCTTCATTTTTTATTTAAAGATGAGGTTAGAAAAATAGGAGAAGTACTTGGTCTTCCAGATGATATTGTATGGAGACAGCCATTTCCTGGCCCAGGACTCGCTATTAGAATTATTGGTGATATTGACGAAGAAAAACTTGAAATTTTAAGAGAAGCTGATGCAATTATTCAGGAGGAAATAAAAGAAGCGGGTTTATACAAAGAAATATGGCAGTCATTCGCAGTTCTACCTGATCTTAGGAGTGTAGGTGTAATGGGGGATGAGAGAACTTATGGTTATCCTATTATTTTAAGGGCAGTTAATAGTGATGATGCAATGACAGCAGATTGGGCTCGACTCCCATATGAATTAATGCAGTCTATTTCTAATAGAATTGTTAATAAAGTAGGAGAAGTTAATAGAGTAGTTTATGATATTACTTCTAAACCACCCGGAACAATTGAATGGGAGTAATTGAGGAAAAGGGGTGTAAACTTTGTCCAGAAAAGTAAAAGATAAATTTACTGATCAATTGTTTAGAGCAATTTTATTACTGGAAAATGAAAAAGAATGCTATGATTTTTTTAGAGATATTGCAACTGTGGGAGAAATCAAAGCCCTTGGTCAGAGACTTGAAGTAGCAAAAATGCTAAAAGAGGGTTATACTTATGATCATATAGTTGAAGAAACAGGTGTAAGTACAGCAACAATCAGCAGAGTTAAGCGATCTCTTGAATATGGTGAAGATGGATATCATTTGATACTTTCACGCTTAGAAAAAGAAGCCAAAAATGATTAATAAAGAAAATTTCTGGCTGTAGCGCAGTTTGGTAGCGCGCTTCGTTCGGGGCGAAGAGGTCCAGGGTTCAAATCCCTGCAGCCAGACCAGATAGTACAAAAAAATGTATTGTTATATCTAAAACAATTTAGCCGGCCTTTAGGCCGGCTATAATGATTATCTAGCATATAATTATCAATAGATTATTTTATTTTACTAATAATAGAGCGTGCAATTACAATTCCAGATACAGAAGCCTGCATTAAACCTCTTGTAATTCCGGCACCATCTCCACCAAAAAATAAATTTTCTATTTTAGTTTCAAGATTATCTTTAACATCTAATCTTGAAGAATAAAATTTAACTTCTACTCCATAAAGCAGTGTATCACGTCCATATAAACCTGGTGTAAGTTTATCAAGAGCTTTTAGCATTTCAATAATTCCTGTTAAATGCCTGTGTGGAAGAACCAGAGAAAGATCACCAGGAGTTGCATCTTTTAAAGTAGGTTCAGTCACTGATCTTTCTAATCTTTCTTTAGTTGTTCTTCTTCCATCAAGTAAATCACCAAGTCTTTGTACTAAAACTCCTCCTGCTAGTAGATTTGCTAATTTGGCAATATCTTTTCCATATGTTATTGGTTCATGAAACGGTTCAGTAAATGTTTTACTAACTAAAAGAGCAAAATTTGTATTATGGGTCTTTATATCAGAATGGCTGTGTCCATTTACAGTGATTAGCCCTTGATTATTTTCACTAACAACTTCTCCATAAGGAGACATACAAAAAGTTCTTACTTTATCATCAAAAGTAGGTGTATGGTAAATAAGTTTAGTTTCATATAGATTGTCGGTCAAATATTCTGTTACTGCGGCAGGACATTCAACTCTAACTCCAATATCTACCGGATTTATTGCTGTATCTATACCCAGTTTTTTTGCTTCCCCTGTAAGCCACTCTGCATTTTCTCTACCTGCAGCAGCCATTACAAATTCAGCAGTAATCTCTATTCCTTTAGCTGTTTTTACTCCTTTTATTTTTTCGTTTTCTACAATAAAATCTTTAACATTAGTTCCAAATCTTATTTCAACACCATTTTCTTCAATATAATCCTGCATATTTTGTAGAACTACTTGGCTGTAACCTGTACCAAGGTGTCTTAAACGGGCTGGTACAAATTTCAGTTCAGCTTTAACTGCTCTTTTGCGGATTTCATCTTGTTTATCTTCTGAAACTCCAAATATTCTATCTGGAGCACCAAATTCTAAATAAATATCGTCAGCATAAGAAATATTCTTTTTTAATGCTTTACGACCAATATAATTTTCTAGATTTCCACCGATATCAGGTGATAGTGACAATTTACCATCACTATAAGCTCCAGCTCCACCCCAGCCTGAAACGATTGCACAGCTTTTACAGTGAATACAGCCTGAACCGGGATTTTCTTTCATTGGGCAAACTCTTTTTTCTAAGTCATTACCTTTTTCTAGAATTAAAATATCCAAATCTGCATCTTTTTTTATAAGTTCTAAGGCAGTGAATATTCCAGTTGGTCCAGCACCAATGATAATTACATCATAATCTTTTTTATTCATTAATTTTTAAACCTCCAGGTTTTAAAATAAAGTCTAATTATTTAGACAAACCAATATTATTTATTCTATAGAAGA
>CAZYRX010000011.1:24183-42453 GCA_964649895.1 uncultured Halanaerobium sp. | reverse complement strand
TTACCAGTTCTTGAAGAGCATCTGAAGCATCTTCACCATCTGCTTTAAGTATTATCTCGCTTCCCTTACCAGCCCCTAAACTCATCACACCCATAATGCTTTTTGCATTTACCTCTTTACCTTCAAAAATGATATTAATTGCTGAGTCAAATGAACTAGCTTTCTGCACAAATTGTGCTGCTGGTCTTGCATGTAAACCTGTACTATTTGTAATGCTCACATTTTTTTCAAAAACCATATTTATCATCTCCTATTTTAAAATATTGTTAGTATAAAATCAAATATAAACAGCATTATTTATCTAATAAATTAAAAAGAGACCTCTCTCAAACTTTTTTAAGAGAGATCTCTGTAATTTAGTTTTTTTATTGTTATATTGCCTGTTGGATTTAAATCTCATTTTGTTTAATAACCATCAGTTGACTAGTATAACCTTATAATTTTAAATGCCCTATAAAAATTTTAATCCCTTCAGCAACCTTATATACTCTTATAAAAATAATAATTCCTATTTTTTAATAATCTTTATTACAGTACCTTCTGTAATCTCAGGAATTTCCTTATCTTCTAGATTAATATCTCCCGGAAGCTGTGATTCATCTTCACCATTGAATCTTAAGGTTGAATGACCCAATTTGCTTATATTCTTATTTACTACTTCTCCCACTGCTTTAATCTCAAATTCTATATCATCAATTGTTACTATATCTCCTGCTTCAATCTCACCTTTAAGTTCAGCTGTAGAATGAATTACTGATATCTCTGCTAACTCAGCTGGTGCATTATCATTAAAAAGTACAACCAACTGCTGTTCTAAAAATTCTTCTACACCTTCCCCTAAACCTGTTACTTCTACTTCGTATATTGTTTCCATGAAAATTCTCCCTTCATAATCTCTTGAATCTGCCTACTTTCTCTTAATTTTAGTAGAGACCAAAACTAGCAAAGTAAGCTATAATTGTTGCCGCTGGTCCTGTAATAACCCTTGATATCAGCACCGCTGGAACCCCTATTTCTTGTGTTTCTGGATCAGCTTCTCCAAGACTCAATCCTACAGGAACAAAGTCACATCCTACCTGAGGGTTAATTGCAAATAATGCCGGTAGTGCAAAGTGTGGTGGAATATTACCTTTACCTATTTCTACACCTATTATTACTCCGATAATCTGGGCTATTACTGCTCCAGGCCCGAGTATAGGAGATAAAAATGGCAGTGATGCAATTACTGTCAGTGTCAATAATCCTGGTAAGGTTCCTGCTAATGGAGATAGAGTATTTGCTATGAATTCTCCAAGTCCAGTTGCATTAATAATACCAATGATTGTTGCTATAAAAGCCATGAATGGAATTATATTCTTAATCAGCTGGTCTATAGTTTCTCTACCTGCTTGATAAAAGACTCCTACTATTCCACCCATTGCTCTTCCTATGTTCGCTATGAATCCGGTAATTCCTCCATTATTACTGCCGTTCCCTGATCTTTTTGTTTTTGCTGCAGCTTCTGCAGGTGTTTCAGTTTTTTCTTTAGCTGCTCCACTTGTAATTGCTTCTGACTCATCTTCTGCATACTGAATATTCTTCTCTTTTACTCCTGAAACATAAATATCTTCTTTAATATGCTTTGCAAGTGGTCCTACCTGACCTGCTGGTGTTAAGTTAACTGTTGGTATTCTCTTTTTAGGGTATACTCCAGCTCTAGCTGTTCCTCCACAGTCAATTACTACACAAAGCATTTCTTCTTCTGGAACACTTTTTGTAAACCCATCTATTGCTTCTGCTCCTGTCATATCTGCTATTTTCTGGGCTACAGGATCAATGCCTCCACCTGTTACTGATGCCACTTTATTTTTCTTATCTGTCGGCTTAAGTACTAATGGTCCTCCCCATCCGTTGCTGGATCGGGTAATTTTTACAGCTTTATAACTCATTATTTTTCCTCCCTTTTTTCCCGGTATTTATTTAGATTAACCATTTTTCATGATTACAAATATTTAATTATTACTTCTATTTACTGAATTTAATATTAATAATATTTTATGCACTTTTGGCTTCAAATTCTTCAAATCCCTCTAACTCTATACCTTCTTTCTGCATCATCCAGACTGTGATTCTCTCGGTCACAACTCCTCTGATGAAGATTACTACTATACCAACTAAGAAGTATCTGATTGCCAGTGCTCCTAATGATAAGCCTAACTCCTGTATACCATTGGCTATTCCCATATATACAAATAATTCCGCTGGATTAGCATGGGGGAATAATCCCAATATCGGATGAACAAAAGATACTGCTGCATCATAAAAAGCAGGCTTATATCTCTCTGGTAAAAATGTCCCAAAAGTATATGCCATTGGATTTGTCAGAAAAAATACTGCCATTACCGGTAGAAGTGTGTATCTTAAAATAATATTACCAGCTATCTTTGCTGCAAATTTGTTAACCTTCTCTTCTCCTATTAAATTCTTAACTGCATAGACTGCTGTCATCAGTGCAATAAGTGTTGGTACGATCCCTGTTAATAACCCTACAAAAGTATTTCCACCTTCATTAAATAAACCTATAAACCATTCTGCAAATACAGTCAATGTTTCCATTAATTTACACCTCCGTGATTTTTTATAAATCTAAGTATTTAATAAAACTTTGTTTATAACCGCTGATTCTCTATAATCACCTCCAGAAAAAATAAGAATTCAATTAACAAAATATTCCTAATATTATAAATTTTCTATCTATTATCTACAAAGATTATATGAAATTTTTATAGCTGTTTAAAAACATTTTTTATTTTCTGAATTCTAAAATTGCAATTACTTTAATCATTAATCAAATTGCACCTTTAAATTATCAAGAGCTTTTTCTACTGCTTCCTGTTTGCTTTTACTTTTAAAATCTTTATCTTCAAGTTCATCAATACTTAAACCAATAATTTCTTCATCTTTCTTAAAGCGAGCAAATACACTTATTCCAGACATTTTTTCTGCATCAATAATAGTTTTACAGTCATTACTGACTAAAAATATTATTGTTCCAATACCCAATTTTTTACTAACTTTACCGATACCTATTTTCCCTTTTTGTTTAAGCTCTTTGATTCTTTTTCTATAATTAGAAATTTGCAGATAGGTAAAGAATGCCTGCATAAGCCATGCTATGATAATTATAACAATTACTGTTCCCCACATTAGATTTACTCACTTCCTTTTTCTAAAACTTTCCTGGCTGTATTTTCATCAGTAATTAAAACATCTAAAAATTCACCTTTAAGTGAAGCTAAAATAGAGTCTATCTTCTCTTCTCCACCTGCTACTCCAACCACTGTTTCCATTTCTTTAAGTGATTTTAAACTAACTCCAATAGTACGTTTATCCATTTCTTCATTTGCCATATTTCCATTTTTATCGAAAAATCTCCAGCAAATATCTCCAACAGAATTATGTTCTTTTAATTTTTTTATCTCCTCTTCATTAAAATATCCTGTTTCTTTTAAAGTGGATTTTTCAATTTCAGGTCCAATTCCCACAAAAGCGACATCTACTTCTCTGGATTTTTGCAGTATTTCTTTAGTTTCTTGATTGTCCTTCAAGTTTTCACCAATAGCTTCATTATCTACAACAGCAGGGGCATACAAAAAGTAACCTTTACCATCATATTTGTTCAATATATTTTCAATTAGTATATTAGCCTGAATATCGGTTAAGAGATTTCGAGATCCTCCCACCATTGAAACTAATTCTATATCTTTTACATTTGAATTAAAATCTAAATTCTGGACCATTGCCTTTAAGGTCGTTCCCCATGATATACCTATTTTCATATTGCTTTTTACCACATCTTCGAAATATGAAGCAGCAGCCTTACCTATTTTATCTTTAAGATTATCATAATTATCATCATATTCAGCAACAATAACATTTTTAAGTTTGAATTTTTCCATTAGTTTTTCTTCAAGTTCAAACATATGACATTTATTTTTTATATCGACTATTTTAAACTGAACAATGCCTTCTTCTTTTGCTTCTTTAAGCATTTTAGAAACTGTTGGCCTAGAAAGATATAATCTATCAGCGATTTCCTGTTGAGTCAAATCTTCATTATAATAATACTTTGCCGCTTTTAACTTATTACAGTACTTCTTATTGTTATTCATATCTAAAACTCCCCTATCCTGTTTATTTGTACTATCATAAATATATTAGATATTCATGTAAATAATAACAAATTATATGTTGAAAAGCAATAAAAAGAAGCCTGAGCTGTCTTATAATAATTAGGGGAATTAGACAGATATTATTATATCTAAAATAATTATAAGAAATTATTTTACATTTGTAAAGGCACTTCACCTTTGTAAATTCTTAATTAATATTAACATTCTGAATATAATATGTCAAGAAATTTTTGAAAATTTAATAAGGAGGTTCAATCCTTAGAACTAGGAATAAACTAATAATCAAACCCCCTGTTATTAATTATAGGAATATATATTAAAACATTACTTTAGCCGGGAATTCAAGCAGATCTTTTATTTCTCTTAAAAATTCTGCTGCTGCAGCTCCTTCTACCAGCCTGTGGTCAAATGAAAGACTCAACCACATCATTCTCTGTGCCTTTATTTCATCATTGACTACAACAGGTTTCTTCTTAACTGTTCCCACACCAAGGATGCCGCTTTCTGGTGCATTTAAGATTGGTGTAAAGATTTCAGTGCCGTACATTCCCAGATTGCTTATTGTAAGTGAACCACCTGTTAAGTTTTCTTTTTTCAGCTTATTATCTTTTGCTTTTTCAATAAGTTCTGCTTTTTCTACTACTATATCCTTGATTTTTTTATTCTCTAAATTCTTTAGAACAGGAACAGTAAGTGTCTCCCCCATCGAGACTGCAAGACCGATATTAATACCATCATTATATACTACTTCATCTTCTTCTAAATATGCATTCATGGTTTTATGTTTTTCCATAGCTACTGCTGTTATTTTAATCAGCAGATCTGTTAATGAAACCCGCATAGATTTATCTGTCTGCAGCTGATTCCACTGATCTTTCAGTTTAAGTATTTCTTCCATATTTACCTCACTTGTAATTGTTACATGAGGTATCTCGGTCCAGCTCTCTTTAACTTTTCTAGCACTAGCTTTTCTTAATCCGCTTAGTTTTTCTCGATGTGCACTTACTGCTTTAACTTGAGACTGGGCTTCTAGATATGCTTCTATATCTTTTAGTTCAATAACATTTCCTTCTCCAGTAGGAGTTACTTCTTTTAAATCTATGTTATTTTCTGCAGCTATTCTTCTTACTGCAGGTACTGTCCGTACTTTATCTCCCCCGGGAAGCTCTTCTTTAATTGATGTTTCTTCTTTTTCTTCAGTTTCTTCGATTTCACTGCTTTCTTCTGCTGATATTTCTTCTTCTATTTTATCTTCTTCAATTTCAGGCGCTTTGTCTTCTTCTGCTTCTTCGCTCTCTTCAAGCAGTTCATCTATATTTTCACCTTCTTCACCTATATAACCAATAACTTCTGTAACAGGTACAACATCATCTTCCTGATATATTTTTTTAAGCAATACTCCTTCTGCAGGTGCTTCAACTTCAAAATTTGTCTTGTCACTCAATACTTCGAGTATTACTTCTCCTTCTTCAACTTCTTCGCCCTCATCTTTAAGCCAACTTACAATATGACCCTCCTCCATGGTCATACTGAGTTTTGGCATAATTAATTCTACTGCCATAAGCTTCAATACCTCCTAATCTGTTATCTTTAATACAGCTTCAATTATCTTTTCTTCACTTGGAATAAATTCGGATTCAAGTACTGGTGAAAATGGCACAGGTGTGTTTGGTCCAGTTACTCTTTTAATCGGTTTTTCTAAATAGTAAAATGCATCACTATCTGAAATACGGGCTGCTATATCTCCACCGATTCCACCTCTACGGTGTGCCTCATGGACTATAACTACCTTACCAGTTTTACTTACTGACTTCACTATTGATTCCATATCAAGTGGAACCAGAGTTCTTGGGTCCAATACTTCTGCATCAACACCTTTTTTCTCAAGCGCTTCTGCTGCATTAAGTGCTTTATATACCATATGAGAAGTTGCAATTATTGTCACATCTTTACCTTCTCTTTTAATATCTGCTTTGCCAAAAGGTATTGTGTATTCTTCTTCTGGTACTTCACCTTTTTCACCATATCCTTTTTTATGTTCAATAAACATAACTGGATTATCATCCCTAATTGCTGTCTTCAATAACCCCTTAAGATCATATGGTGTTGAAGGCATTACTACCTTCAATCCGGGTATATGATAGAGCAGCGCTTCTAAACTCTGTGTATGCTGTGCTCCAGCTTCTGCTGCTCCGGCAGGCATTCTTAATACAAATGGAGCATTTAATTGACCACCAAACATGTAGTGTATTTTCGCTCCCTGATTCATTATCTGATCAGAAGCTATGGTAATGAAATCCATAAACATCATCTCAGCTACAGGCCGCATTCCTACAAGTGATGCTCCAACTGCTGCTCCAGCAATAGCTGCCTCGGAGATTGGTGTATCTCTTACTCTTTTTTCTCCAAATTCATCAATCATTCCAGCTGTAACTCCGAAAGCACCTCCGTAAACTCCGATATCTTCACCAAGAAGGAATACCTTCTCATCTCTCTCCATTTCTTCTGTTAAAGCTTCTCTTACTGCTTCTCTACCTGTTAGTGTTCTCATTAGAGCTCCACCTCCGCATCAACATATACATCATCAAATATATCTTCTTTTGCTGGATAAGGACTTTCTTGAGCAAAAGTTACTGCCTTTTCAATCTCACTGTCCACTTCTTCTTTTATCTTCTTTACTTTATCATCATCTAGTAATCCTTCATTTATTAACTCTTCTTCGAAATGAGCAATAGGATCTCTATCCTTCCAGGCCTGTTCTTCTTCCTTTGAACGATAGACTTTTGCGTCACTCTTAGAGTGACCTTTCCAGCGATAAGTCTCTGCTACTATTAAACTAGGACCTCCACCTTCTCTTGCTCTTTTAACACCTTCTTTAACTGCATCATATACCTCTAATACTTTATTACCATCTATTTTTACTCCAGGTATATTATATGCTTTTGCTCTTGCTGCTAGATCTTTTATATTAAAAGCTTTTTCAACTGATGTAGACATTCCATACTGGTTGTTTTCACAAACAAAGACTACAGGCAAATTCCAGGTTGAAGCAAGATTAGCTGCTTCATGAAATGCACCCTGATTCATCGCACCATCACTGAAAAAGTTTAGGATTATCTCATCCTTTTCCTGTATATCCATTGCAAGTGCTGCACCAACTGCAATTGGAATACCTCCACCAACTATTCCATTTGCTCCTAAATTGTGGGTTTCGGTATCAATAATATGAAGTGAGCCACCTTTACCTTTACAGGCTCCAGTTGATTTACCAAATAGTTCAGCCATCATTTCTTTTATATCCGATCCTTTTGCAATAGAATGACCATGCCCTCTATGTGTGCTGCTGATATAGTCTTCTTTTTCTAATGCATTGATTGCTCCAACAGCTACCGCTTCTTGTCCTATATATAAATGAGTTGTTCCTGTTATGTCTCCACGAGATATGAATTGATCTACCTTTCTTTCAAACTGGCGGATCCTCCACATATCTCTATACATTTTTTCTTTTTTATCTTCTGACAATTCCACTATCTTCACCTCCATGGATATTTTTAGTTACTTTTAAAAACTCTCTTCTGTAATTTCCATAATTCATAGATTACCGAATCTTTATCGAGTTCTACCATATCAAGGGTTAATTTTTCACCCTGTTTTACATCCTGTTTCAACTTTGCTCCATCACTGATTCCTAAAGGAAGCAGGTTCTTTGCTCTTGCATCTTCTGCTTTATCAACGGATCCATAAACTGCAAATCCGCCAATACCATCTATTACTTCACCTGCTTTTAAATCTTTTTTCGCTATCGTTGTTACCTCAGTTACAATATCTCCAATAGGTGCGATTGTTGCTTCATTGTATAATTCTGCTCTTACTGCAGATAAAGGTGTTTCCAGACTTGCTAAATGATAAGGTCTGTATAATAAGTAATTTGGACCTTCTCCCATTTTTGAGTAATTCATGCTGAATTTAATACGTTCATTATCAGTTGTTACAATTACGAATACTCCTGGAGCTACATCTCCAAGTGCAAAATCAACTACACCTTCGTTCTTTAATATTCCACCTTGCTCTTCAAGAGAATAAACTTTTGGTAGTTCGTCAATTGTTGTTGTAGGACCATGCATTCCGGGTACATCAGGCACAAGACCAGTTGCATTAGAAACTGCTGCCATCTCGAGCATACTCTTTGTTCCATCCATAAAGCAGGCCATCATATGTGGAGCTGTTCCTTTTTTCTTTGCTCTTTCTGCAACTCTTTCTGGATTTGCCTTTCTATCCAGAGGATTATTTTTACCCTTACCTGCTGCAACAACTTTATAGCCTAGGCTCTTTGCAAAATTGTAAATCTCCATAATTGCTCCCGGCTCATCTCCAGCAGCTCCTGTATAGACTACCCCTGCATTGTCGGCCATCTTCTTCAAGATAGGACCAACTACTACATCAGCTTCTACATTCATCATCACAATATGTTTTTGATTGTTTATTGTATCAAGACCAAGCTTTGCACCTACTTTGGGAACACCCGTTGCATCGATAATTACATCAAGACCTTCCAGTTCAGGTAGAAGAAAGCCATCTTCTGTTACAACACTTTCACCTTTTTGTATATGTTCTTCTATTTCTGCCTTGGTACTGCTGTGATAGATATCACTGTTATCTACTCCACTCAGCTGATAAGCCTTTTTAGCTCTATCAATATCTACATCAGCTACAACCGGAACTCTTACTCCATCCATCTGAGACACTTGACTTACTATATCTGTGCCCATCTGACCTGCTCCTACTAAACCAATACTGACAAATTCCCCTCTGTTTTCTAATTCTTTTAAATCTTGAAATACATTACTCAATTTTTCTCCCCCTCAATTTGATTTTAGTTGTTTAAAATTATTTATTATATTTTGTCTTTTTTTAACTCAAGCTTAAGTGAAAAGTGAATTATTTTACATTTGTTCTATTGCTTATCATTTGTAAAACTTAATTATAAATTATCACAGTTATTTATTTTTGTCAACAATTTTTTTAATTTTTTTAATTCTTCACTTAAAATTTTGCATAAAAAAATACCCGCTTATAATAAGCAGGTATGATAATCAGCAATATTATCTTTTATTGTCGATATATCTTGGTACCAGGTACCAAGATATATCGACAATAAAAACACTGATCAATAATAATTTCTAGTTTTCATCTCATTCTTTTTGTTATTATACATATCATGATCAGCTTTTTTATAGCATTCCTTCAAATTTTCGCTTCCCTTTTTTAAAGTTGAATGCCCCAGAGAAATACTGATCGGAACAGCAAAATCTTCACGTTCATTTAACATCTCATATTCCTTTTTAATTCTCTTACATATTCTTTTGGCTGTATCCTCGTTCGTATCAGGGAGGATTACTGAAAATTCGTCTCCACCCACTCTGGCTGCAATATCTTCCTTTCTAAATATTTTCTTAAAAATATCCGAAGCTTTTTCAATATAATAATCGCCCATGATGTGGCCAAAATTATCATTAACAATCTTAAGTTGGTCTAAATCCCCAATAATGATACTAATTGGATTTTTTCTGGAATTAGAAAGTCTTTCCATTTCTGCTTCAAAATATCTTCTGTTATACAATCCTGTTAATTCATCATGAAATGATAAGTACTTGATTTTTTCTTCCTGTCTTTTTTGCTTATCGATATCAATATGAACTCCCACTGCCCTTAAAGCTTCGTTATTAGAATTTCTTTTGCTTGTCTTACCAAGAATTTTTATCCATTTCCATTTTCCATTCTTTGTTTTTAAACGGTATTCATTTCTAATAAAATCCTTATCTCCATTTATCAGCTTATTGATATCATTTTTTAAGACTTTTTTATCTTCAGGATGAACTATATTTATTATTTGAGAAATATTATTATCAAAATTCTCTTCCTCATATCCTAGTACTTGAATCCATTTATTATCATAGATAACCTCACCTTTTTTAATATTCCAGTCCCAAACACCAAGATTTCCCCCCTCAACTGCTAATTCAAGTCTCTCTTTATTTTCCTGCAGTTTTTCTTCATTAATTCGTTTCTGTAAACTAATAAAATAACTTAAGGCTGCAGTTACTGTATATGCAAGAAAATAAATCATCTTATTAAATACTGTCTTTTCAGAATAAAATAAAGTTATCAGAACTATAAATGCCAAAATTAAATTAGCATAAAAAGAATGGACTTCTCCTTTAAAAATAAGATTGACAATTGAAACAGCAATGATTAAACTTACTGCCAGATCAAAGCGATAATTACTAATATAGACTACATATGTTAAATGAACTAAGGCAATATAACCTACTAAATCTGTTAAATATTTGAGATTATTATATACCTTTTTGCTGACCACTGATAATAAATATAAAATAAAAAATAATGAAGCACCGATAATTCTCTGCTGCATCGGCATTGGATCATTAAAATTAAGCATATAACGCAAAAACAAGCCAAAAATTGTATACAAAATGGAAGCACATATCAATATTAATTGATAATATCTATTATCTTGAGTAAATTCAATTAATTGTTTTTTAGTTTCATCACTAAATAGCTCCATAATTATATTCCCACATTTCTGCTGAATTATTTTCTGAATATACTTGTGTAATTGTTTTAGATCCAGATCAAGTGAATATTTTAATAGATTGGCTTAATTTAGAAAAGACCAAAAATTTATTCGTTTAAGCATAAACTAAGCTGATGTAAATATAATTCTCGATATTAAATTTTATAAAAACAAATATATCTTTAGCTGATCTACTCAAATACATTATCATTCTCAAAAATCAAATTATATTTTACCTTTATTTTTTCATAATCTCTTTTTATATTTTCAAATTCAGTTATGTCACTACAAATTAAATAATATTTAGCTTCTTTTTCTTCTAAATTAATAGAAAATGCTTTAATATCAAGATGAATTTCATCACCACTTTTTCTTTTGCTGTGTATTTTAAAATTAACTTCCCGACCAGAAGAAAGAATATTTAAATTTGTTTGTAAATCTTCATTTTTATCCAAAGAAATTAAAATATCTTTTATATTAAAACCTATTAATTCATTTCGGCTAAAACCAAAAATGTTCATAAAACTATTATTTGCTCTCTTTATATTAAACTTATTATCTAAAATAATAATACCTTCAGCAAGATTATCAAAAAGCATATCTAATTTTACTCCAGTTTCCGACTCAGTCATATTTAAATTATCCTCATTAAATTTATCATCAACTCTTTTATTAAAATCAAATTTATTATTTCTAATTAAATTACTAAAAACATCAACAACAGCAGGTGCAAATTGTTTACTTCTGTTTTTTTCTATCTCATATAAAGCTTCTTCTCTAGATAATTGATCACGATAAGCTCGATTGGAAGTCATAGCATCCCAGCTGTCTGCCACTGATAGTATCTGAGAAATCAGAGGGATTTCTTCTCCTTTTAAGCCCTTAGGATAGCCTGTTCCATCCCATTTTTCATGATGATACAATATATATCTGGAAATATGTTTTAATGTTTCTGAACCAGCTAGGGACTTACTACCCCAGACAGCATGACGTTTTATCATATTATATTCACTATCATCTAATTCTGATCTTTTATTGAGAACTTTAGTGGGAATAAGCAGTTTTCCAATATCATGTACCATACCAGCCCAATATGCATCTAAAACCATTGTATCAGATAAGCCCATTTCTTCTGCTATTGTTAATGATAAATTAGCAACATTTTCAGAATGACCTTTTGTATATATATCATACATTTCAAGCATTTTAATTGTGGAAGATATAATTTCTTTTGTGAATCTTCCCTGTAAATTATCATATCTTTTGAAAGCAAAAAATGAAGCTGCCAGAGTAGCAAAAGAATCCAACACAGAAGCTGTTAGATTACTAAAACTTTTATCATTATTTTTTGCAATCTCAAGAGAAATCCTACCAATAAATCTATCACTTACTGATATATCAATATATATTGATTCTTTGATTGGTTTAAGTGCTTTCACAAAATAGATTCTCTTATCTTTTGGTATATTATTTAAATCAATGGAATAATTCTTAGAATGAATAACTTCTCGAGTATTATAATTGGGAATAAATTTTTTATCTATATTTACAGTTCTAAGTATATCTATATTATGACCAATACAATCAATAAACCTGATCTTATCAGCATCGACTGTATAAATTTTCCCATAATCAGCTTCTGGTACTATTTCTATTGCATTTTGCAGCAGCTCAGATAAAAACTGATCTTCATCAAGAAGTGGATTATTATTCAATTTAGATACAATACTTATCATTCTTACAAATCTCTTATTTAATTCATTTAATTCATGAAAAGATCTTTCTAATTTTCTATTCATATTTTCTGTTTTATCATTATATTTTTCCAGTTTTTGAGTCTGAGATTCCATTTTTTCTTCTTTTGCAGATAATTTTTGCCTGTATTTTTTTAAAATCAAATAATAAATTACAGCAGTTATCAATACAAAAGTGTATACTTTGTACTGGTCAATTATTTCATAATCAGTTAAAGCTGCTATTTCTACAGATAAATAATTATCATAAAAATAAATAAAAGCAGATGCTAAAACTAAATATATAAATATAATTTTCTTTTCTTTATTAAAATTTAACACATTATACCCCTCAATTTATAAATGAATTTTAAAGAAAAATAATTAACCAGTACAGCATATCCTAAAAATAATTGCAGCAGTCTCAGATACTAAAATTATTATTGATCATTGTTTTCTGATTTTAAAGCATCAGTTAATGTATCATTAACTTTTTTCATAAGCTGACTATATTCATTTTGTTTCTGGAAAAAATCCTTAATCTTTCGATTATCCCAGGCTTTTCTCTGTAATGAAGCCATTTTCTTTTTGAGTTCTTCATTTGTTCTATCAAAATCAATCTTTTTCTGCAGATTTTCTATTTTTTCTACTAGCTCTGCAGCTTTCTGATCATTGTCAATTTTCTTCTCTGCCTCTTTCATCTCTATAAACTCATCTGAATCGGCAATTGTTTCTGCTAACTTTTCTGCTTTCTTTTTGATCTTCGACATAATTTAATAATTCCTCCCTTTTGGATTAAAATTATTTCTTTTATAGTTAATATTTTTTAAATAAGTTTGTCTCACCTATAAGTATACTAAATTTTTAAATTTAAATCAAAAAACCCGCCATATAGGCAGGTTTATAAGCAAATCTTTACTTAAAAGTATATAATTTTTCTAAAAATTGATGTTCTGCAAATTTATAGATATTTTTGAAATATTTTAAATAAATATTTCTTTTTCTGCCATAAAATCAGCATCTTCTTTATCATGAGAAACAAGAATAGTAGTTATACCAACCTCAGAAATAATTTTTTTTAGCTGTCTGCGTATATCATCTCTCAACTGAGCATCCAGATTACTAAAAGGTTCATCTAATAAAAGAAGTTTGGGATTGGGAGCAAGAGTTCTTGCTAAAGCAATTCTCTGCTGCTGCCCACCACTCAACTGATGGGGGTATCTTTTTCCATAACCATTTAGGTCAACTAAAACAAGTAATTCTTCAACCTTTTGCTTTTTTTTATTAGCAGAGAGATGACCAATTCCGAAAGCTATATTTTGAAATACATTTAGATGAGGGAAAAGTGCATAATCTTGAAATACCATACCCACTTTTCTTTTTTCTGGCGCAATAAAAACATCTTTATCTGTCAGAATTTTCCCATCTAAAATAATTTTGCCGGAATCTGGAATTTCTAAGCCTGCTGTTAATCGTAAAATAGTACTTTTCCCACTCCCACTCGGGCCAACTAAAGCTGCAACTTCTCCTCTTTCAACACTAAGATTAAAATTTTCTATTAAATTATTATTCTTATTATAATTAAAATTCAAGTTATTTATCTGAAGCTGCATCGCGATTCCCCCTTCTTTTCTGATGAGTAATAATATATACTGCTAATGTTGTAAATACTATAAGAACAAGTGATAAATCAGCAGACCTATATATCATTTCATCAGAAGCATATTCAAATGCTTTAGCAGCAAGCGTATTAAAGTTAAATGGTCTTAAAATAAGAGTTAGAGGCAGTTCTTTCATCACCTCAATAAATACAAGTAGAAAACCACTCATTAAGGCTGGTTTCAGCATCGGCAGATCAACCTTTAAGAAAGAAGAAGTTACACTTTGGCCAAGAGTTCTGGCTGCTTCAAAATAGCTTTTGCCAATTTTCTCATAACCGCTGTCAACTGAATTAAAAGCAATACCCATAAAACGAACAGAATAAGCAAAAAATAGCATAACTAATGTATTGCTTAAAAAAAGATTTGTTTGAATACCAGCAATTGAATTAATTTTTTCAGTTAAACTGTCTAACTGCAGCATAAAAAGAAGAACACCTACTGCGATGACAGCTCCAGGAATAGAGTAACCTAAAATAGTTATTCTTCCAAGTAGATTAGCAGTTAATTTTGAACTCATTCGTGCAGTTCCTGCAATTATTAAAGCCCCAAACAGAATTATTAATGCAGCAGAGCCACCTGTTAATAAAGAAGAGATAGCAAAACTTATGGTTTCACTAATCTTCCCACCACGACTCAAGATACTCCAGTATATTAATTGGACTAACGGTAATAAAAACCCTAGAAAAAAAACTCCCCAACTAAAAAATACTGCACCTGCTTTTTTAACACCCTCAAGGTCTCTTCTTCTCACAGCTCTAATTTTAGATGATGAATAACTGTATTTTCTATCACCTCTCAGTAATTTTTCTATAAATAAAACAAAAAATATCAAAGTCATTGCCATCACAGCTAGTCTAACAGCTGCTGGTAAATCTCCCATACCAAACCAGGTTTTAAAAATTGCCGTAGTAAATGTACTTATGCCAAAATATTTTACAACACCATAATCATTTAAAACTTCCATTATAACGAGACTGCTGCCAGCAACAACAACGCCTCTTGTTAGGGGTAAAATTATTTTCAAAAAAATTTTCCAATCAGATTTACCAAGAAGTCTGGAACTTTCTAATAATGAAGCAGTCTGTTTAGATAAAAAACTTTTGGTCATTAAATATACATAAGGAAACAAAAATATTGTATATACAAAGATTGCACCTCTAAAATTCATTATATCAAAAAAACGCTGAGAAACTCTAATTCCCATATTATTTCTTAAAAAAACCTGTAAAGGACCAGTGTAATTAAACATACCTACATAAACATATGCACCTATATAAGGAGGAACAGCCAGAGGTAAAATTAACCCCCAGCTCAAAAAATCCCTGCCCGGAAAATTATAAACAGTTATTATCCAAGCTAATGCAGCTCCAATTAATGCAGCGAGAAATCCAACAGCAAGTATTAATATCAGGGAGTTTTGAAAATAATCTATAAGAAGATAATCTTTTATATGCTGCCAGTTCTCACCTGATTCACCAAATAAATTTATTATGATATTTACATTTGGAAGCAAAAGTAATGCCACAATGATTATAGTTAAAATAAACCATCTCGGTGAACCTTTTTTAAGACTTTTTAAAAACTGCATATTTTCACCAACCTTTACTGCCAACCAACTTTATTAAATATTTTAACAGCCTCTTCATTGTAAACACCTAGATTAGTCAGATCAATATTCTGGGCTTTAAAATCTCCCCATGATTTTAAGAGTTCAGATGCTTCAACCTTTGGATTAACCGGATATTCGTAATTAGCAGCTGCAAAAAACTCTTGGGCAGATTCAGAACTTAAATATTCCATCAGTTTTATTGCATTTTCTCTATTAGATGCATATTTTGTAAGAGCAATTCCACTCACATTTATATGGGTTCCTTCTTGATCTTGTGAGGGGAAATAAACAGAAATATTTTCTGCAACTTCTACTTCTGCTGGATTATCAGAATTAATCATTTTGCCCAGATAATAAGTGTTCATTAAAGCTATATCTCCTTCACCTGCTGCAACAGCAGTAGCCTGTGCCCTGTCATTACCTTTTGGTCTTCTTGCCATATTGTCTACAATACCAGCAGCCCATTTTTCTGCCCATTCTTCACCATGAATTGCTATAAAAGAAGCCAATAAAGACTGATTATAAATGTTTTCAGAAGATCTAACGAGTATCTCACCCTTCCATCTATCAGAAATTAAATCTTCATAACTTGATAATTCTTCAGGATTTACTCTATCTTCAGCATAAACAATAACTCTACCACGAACAGTTAATCCAAACCAGTAGTTTTCACGATCTCTTAAATTTTCCGGTATATTTTTATTTAAAACTTCTGATTCAGTCTGCTGCAGTATATTACGCATCTTAGCTCTATGTAATCTTCCTGCATCAGCAGTAATTAAAAGATCTGCAGGAGAGTTATCAGCTTCTCTTGCAATTCTTTCTATTAACTGATCAGAATCTCCTTTTAACACATTAACCTTTATACCTGTGGCCTCTGTAAACTTATCTAATAGTTCTTGATCTGTATCATAATGACGATTTGTATACAGATTTACTTCTTCCGCTGCATATCCAGCAGCACCAGCAAAAACAAAAATGAACATTAACAACAAAAATACAAATATAGTTTTTTTCATTTTAGACCTCCAAAATTAATTTTTTGAAAATGATTATCAGTATCATGTGAATTAAATTATAACTAAACCTATCAGTTTTGTCAAGATTAATTTTAAAAAAATTACTTTTAAGATTACTGCCATATCAAGCTTAATGATAATTATTACTAATAAATGAAAGGTTTCCTACATACCCTGTAAGGGTATGTAGGAAAGTATAATACCTATCTATATTTATTTCAAAATTAATCAAGGTAATTTTTTGGAGGTCTTGAAATTTATTATTAACTCAGATATTCATTTGCTCTAAGCGCTGCTTTTGCTCCTTCTGCTGCAGCAACAATAATCTGCTTATCCTTAATGTCAGTTATATCACCAGCAGCATAAATACCCTCAACACTTGTTTTATTGTCTGCATCTATAACTACTTCATTATAGTCATTTATCTCAAGATCCTCACAGATAAAACCACTATTTGGAAGCAGACCTATTTCTATAAATATTGCTTCTACATCCAGATTTCGCTGTTTTCCTGTATTTAAGTTTTTAATTATAACCGATTCTACCTTATCATCACCATTTATCTTTACAGCCTGATAAGACCAGCATATTTCTATTTTTTCAGAATTCATAACTTTGTCTTGAAGTGTTTGATCACCAGATAATCTTTCACTTCTTACAAGAAGATAAACCTTTTCGGCTATTTTTGCCATATCAAGGGCTGCTTCTAGTCCTGAGTTGCCTCCACCAACAACAGCAACAGGTTTTCCTTCATAAATGAAACCATCACAGGTAGCACAATAACTGACCCCTTTATCTTTGAGTTGACTTTCTCCACTTACTCCAAGATGGCGCTTCTTTGTACCAGCAGATATTATAACAGCACCAGTGTTTATTTTTTTACCGCTCTTAACCAGTATCTGGTGGCCGTCTTCTTTATGTTTAATTTCTACAACTTCTTCTCCAAAGAGAGTATCAATATTATAATTTCTCAGGTGATTTAAAAAATCCTGCATCAGATCTGGACCGCTTGCATTATATTCCGGTGGATAATTATCTATAATATCTGTCTCCAGAACCTGTCCACCTATATCTCTTGAGACTAAAAGGACTTTTAAACCTTTCCTTACTGCATAAATTGCTGCTGTCATTCCAGCTGGACCGGCTCCAATTACAGTTAAATCCCAGACATTACCTTCACACTCAGGAATCTCAAAATCAATTAAGTGATCCAATTGTCCAGAACTTATTTTTTCAATTAAGGCATCATAACCGCCAATGTTTTCATCATCAATAAATATCTGAGGAATCGTCTTCTTGCTGCTTCTCTCCACCATTTCTTTATATAATTTTTCATTATTTGTAATATCATAATCTGTATATTCAAGGTCAAGACTTCTCAGCATCGCTTTTGCTCTCCTACAGTACGGACACCATTCTTTAGTATAAATTTCAATTTTGCTGCTCATCTAATCAATTCCTTTCTTTTAAATTATTTTTTG
>CAZYRX010000011.1:6689-24083 GCA_964649895.1 uncultured Halanaerobium sp. | reverse complement strand
ATACTTGTCTTACTCAATTTTTTCAGCATTTCTTGATAAGCTTCTTTAAAAACAGCATGAATCTTACATCTATCTCGAATAGTACATCCATGCACTTCATCGACACAGTCAAAAACATTGTCTTTTTCTTCGAGTATTTCTACTATTTCAGCAACGCTAATATCTTCTGCTTTTCTATTAAGTTTATAACCACCCGTTTTTCCTTCACTCGAACTTACAATCTTGTACTTTGATAATTTCTGCATAACTTTAGCCAGATAAGATGCAGATACATTCTCTATTTCTGCCAATTCTGATGCAGAATATTCAAAATTATTATTCCTTGCCATGATAATAAGAGCATGTAATGCATAATCTGTCTTCTTGGATGTATTCATAATTCAAGTCCTTTATATTATTATTAGATTTTAACTCGGATAATTTATATCCTTATTAAGTTAATTATATTTTACTTTCAGCAGTTTGGCAAATTATTTTTAAATAATTTATAATTTTTTGTAAAATTATATAAGATTTATGTGGTATAGGCTCTATTGTATTGACATTTAAGTATATATTAAATACAATATCTTTATAAATTAACGTTCGAAATATTTTGACATTTTTCTAAATTTTTATTTTTTCTTGTCTTTTTTCAAAATATATTAGTTATTTAACTCAGAAGGGGGATCATTATGTCAGGCTATTATGATTATATGCTGCCAACTGTTAATTTTATGGGACCAGGATGTATTGAAGTAGTTGGAGAAAGATGCAGTATTCTTGGTGCAAAAAAAGTGCTAATAGTAACAGATAGTTTTTTGAAAAATATGAAAGGTGGCCCTGTAGATCAGGTCATTAAATACTTAGCACAAGAAAACATCAAATATGCTTTTTATGATGGAGTTGAACCCAATCCTAAAGACAGCAATGTATATGACGGATTAAAAATTTATGATAGAGAAAATTGTGATATGATTTTAACAGTTGGAGGAGGTAGTGCTCATGACTGTGGTAAAGGAATTGGAATTGCTGCATCTCATGATGGTGACCTCTATAAAGACTATGCAGGTATAGAAAAACTGGAAAACGAAACCCCTCCTCTGGTCTGTGTTAATACAACTGCTGGTACTGCGAGTGAGGTTACAAGACATACCGTTATCACCGATACATCACAAACGCCTAATGTAAAGTTTGTTATAGTAAGCTGGAGAAACACTCCAGATGTATCTATAAACGATCCAGAGCTTATGATTGGAAAACCTCCGGGATTGACTGCTGCTACCGGTATGGATGCACTTACTCATGCAGTAGAAGCTTATGTTTCTACAGCTGCAAATTCATTAACAGATGCTGCTGCTATAGAATCTATCAAACTTATTGCTGAAAATCTCAGAACAGCTGTAAAAAATGGCAAGAATATTAAGGCAAGAGAAAATATGGCCAATGCTTCTGTACTCTCAGGTTTTGCCTTCAACAATGGAGGATTGGGTTATGTTCACGCTATGGCACATCAGCTGGGCGGATTTTATGACATGCCGCACGGTATAGCAAACGCAATTCTGTTACCATATGTAGAAAAATTCAATCTGGGTGCAGATGTAGAGCGCTTTGCAGAAATAGCAGAATTAAGTGGTGTAAATGATGATTTTTATAAAACTATAGAAACTGAAGAATCGATAGAAGCTATCAAAGATGAGGTTGATAAACTTAAAAGATTTGCAAAGATTGCAGAACTTTTTGGTGTAAATACCAGAAAAATGTCTATTCGAGAAGCAGCAGAAGCTTCACTTGATGAAATAAAACAATTAGCCAAAGATATAGGTATCCCGACTTCATTGAGCGAATCTGAATATGATGTTAAAAAAGATGATTTTGCTGAAATGGCAAGATTAGCATTAGAAGACGGAAATGCTTTCACTAATCCGAGAAAAGGAACCCAGGAACAGATCAAAAAAATATTTGAAGATGCTTATTAAAATATGATTTTAGGCATTTAATCTTAATTTTAAAAAAATAATTTCTTAAAAATAAAGCAAAATTTCTTTGTGCAAAGAATTAACAGGCCGGCATTTCAGCCGGCCTTTAACTTTTTTATCGTTTTCTTTTATTATCCAGAACAGTTAAGAAAAATCCAATCAAATATTTTATTTGGGTGATAAGATTGCCTATGAATTTTAAAGTGTCAGGCTCTGCAGCTCGTTCCAGAGTAGATTTATCTCAGGCAGCTGATCCCCATATTTTTCTGCATCTCTGCTGACCATTTTCCTCATCCTATATTTATCATCATCTGCAAAAGGTATATGATAAACGATTAACTTCTTTGGTTTAATAGATTTTGTTATGACTTCCCGACCCCTTTTATTATTTAAAAATAAGGGATTAATAAATACAGCTTCAATATCTTCATTTTCAAGCATTTTAGAAAAATATTTGCTATCATAATCACTGTCAGATATTATAAATAACTTTCTACCTGAAAAATTTATCAAATAACAGTAATTTTCAACATCTTTATACTGTTCTCCGGCATGAACTGCACTAAAAATCTGGAGAGATAAATCAGTTGTTAGTTTTATTTTTCGCTGTTCTCCCAGAGAAAGATTAAAAAAATATTTTTCAGCTGAGTTTTCCTCAATTACTTTATTTAAAGAACTGTATTTGTCTTTTAAAAGCTCTGGAGCAAAAAATCCATCAATCTTATTGCTCTTAAGATATTTTTCTGTATATTCAGCAGAAAAATGGTCTTCATGTAGATGTGTAAAAATCAAATAATTTATATTTTTGTATATATTTTTTTTGGCTTCACATAAATCAGCAAAAATCTCAGCAGAAATTCCGGAAAAAGTAGTAGAAATATTTTTATGTAGACCATCTATTAAAAGTTTAACTTCGTCTCTCTCAATAATAATACCTGTATTGGCAAGAAGAGTCACCTTGATTTTATCGTTAACTTTGATTATTAATCACATCCCTACAGCTGCACAATTTGAATTGATTATGAGCTAATATTGTAATTCTTTTGTCTTAATTTAGTTTACATTATTTTTGCAAAGATTAGCAAGCATTTAGCTGATGTATTTAAAAAGTTCACACGAGAAGAAGATATGGCTGCAAGAATCGGAGGAGAAGAATTTGCCATTCTTCTGATCGACTGCAGCCTTGAAAATGCAAAAATGCTTGCCGAAAGACTCAGAAATGAGATTGCTTCATTAGCATTTGATAATATAGATAGAAAGATTACAGCAAGTTTTGGGTTGAGCAATCTCGGTACTCTTGATAATTCAAAGACCCTTATCAGCCGCTCAGACCGGGCACTATATCAGGCCAAAGCAAATGGCAGGAATCGGGTTGAAAAAATTTTAGTATAGTTAATTTAACATCTGTGAAGGTTTTTCGGCTGAATTCAATAATGAAAAAATCCTTTTAAATTAAATTTCAGCATAAACAGTTCTGTTATTTGTTTCCGAAATTCTTCTGAATGTATTTTTAGAATAAACAGCCACTAAAAAGCTGCAGATAGCTGTAACTAATACTATAATGTTTATAGATGAAGCCAATTTTTCAAAAATAAATCCATATAGAGCCTGACCAAAAGGTAGTGTGCACTGTGTCAGCACAAGTATATATGAAATCACTTTACCTATTAAGTGATCTGGAGTTTCTCTCTGTACAAAAGACATCATCACAATACTAAAAATAGTAATCACAAACATCATCTCAAAACAGCTGAGTAAAATTATATAATATACTGTCATTACAGACAAACTTAGTGTAAATGCTGCAGCAATTGGAACCAAACCCAGTGATGCATAGCTCAACATTTTATATGAATCCTCAGCTGCAATTTTTTTGCCTGATGCACTTATAAAAATACCTCCTGCAATCATTCCAGCTGCCATAGCTCCCTCTGCAAGACCATAAAGCTGACTGCTTAATCCTAAGTTAATTTTAATCATTGCTGGCAGTCCAACTATAATCATTGAAGTTAAAAATAAATTTATGCCGGAAATAATAAGCATTGTCTTTAACATAATTGGTTTATCTTTTCTTATATAATCTAAACTTACTTTGATATCTGATTTTATAATGTCTATTACATTTTTATTTTTTATCTCATTTTTAAATTTCATAACAATAAACATTTCCATAACTGCAGCTGCACTAAAACAAATAAAAGAAACTAACATAATCTGCTTAATACCAAATATACCGTATAATATTCCTGCTGCAACAGGGCCAAATAGATTTGAAACTGCATTTACAAGACTGACAATACCATTTGCTTGTTCTAAATTTTCTGCTGCTGCTATTACTGGAATACTTGCCTGAACTGCTGGCTGATAAAAAGATTGAATGATTGAAAACATAATCATTAAAACTGTAATTACTAAAATTACTGCTCCATCAATTAGCAAATAAGAAAAACCTGCTATTATAAAAGCTGTAAAAAAGTCAAGAGTGACCATTATATTTTTGCGATTATAGCGATCTGCTAGAATACCACCAAGTGGTGAGAATAATATTGGTGGAACTGCTGCAGCAGCCAAAATACTGCCAAAAATTGCTGTTGAACCAGTTTTATCAAGTATATATAAAGGTAATGCAAATCTCAATATAGAATTTGCAAATATAGATATTAGCTGTCCCAGAACAACTATTATAAAGTTTTTATTAAAAAGTTTTTGCTTATTCAATTCCATCAATCCTTCTTTAATTTGGTATTTTTGATACTTTGCAATCTTACTTGGACTTTTCATTCAGATAATTTATCTTTATCCGGCAGCCTTTATCACCACTACTACTTTAACTCCATCATCTGTATTCACGGCGTAAATATCACCTTCCATAGCTTCCATAATTTTTTTTGAAACATATAAGCCAAGACCAAACCCCTTTTCTTTTTTTACATTCGAACCCCTGTAATAGCTGCTGAAAATATGTTTTATTTCTTGCTTTGGAATAGAACCTCCACTATTTTCGATTGAGATCAGCTGATAATAATCTTCAATCTGATAATCCACTCTTATAGTTTTTAAATCACCATATTTAACTGCATTTTCTATAATGTTATCAAACACCTGAGAAAGTGCATCTAAATCAACTTTTAAAAGAATATTTTTTTCTGGTCTATTTTTTTGATAATCTATATGAAAAAGTTCTATTTTCTCAGTAATTATTTGATCTATTCTTGCTTCGATTTTTTCAAGATATATTTCTTCAATATTAATCTCAATATTACTAGCAGCAATTTCTTTGTTTGCTGATTCTAATAAATCTTTTGTAAGTTTATCTATCACATTTGTTTTACTAATTATCACATCAAGTGCTCTATTTATCGCTTCAGGAGTTTTATAAATATTTTCTTTTAAAGCTATTGCATAATTTTTTATTGATGAAAGTGGAGTTCTGATATCATGAGACAGACCAGCAACCAGGGTTTTCCTATCTTTTTCCAGCTCTTTATTTCGAACTTTTTCTTCTTCAAGTTTTTCTCTCAGCATATCCAACCCCCAGATAAATCTACTGATATTTTTGTTTTTATATGAAAAGTCCAAACTTGCTAGATAGCCTGCTGCCAGCTTTTCAGGCACTTCTGCCATCACTTCTACTGGTTTTAAAATATTTTTATGAATATAAATTAATATTGTTAAGAATATAAAAAATATAAATGTAATAAAAACTGCTGCTATTATTATTTCTAAAAATTCATTTTCTTCTCCTAATCCTATTTGGTATTTTATTAGATAATTACCATCAGCACTCAGATGATAAATATCTTTGTTTTCTGAGCTTTGATAATTATTAAAAAATGTCCGCAGTTCTGGACCGGTCGAATTTTCCCTATCTATTATTTGAATATCATCGATACTTCCAAGTTCTTGCTTGGTCAGCTCTCCAATAATTTGCTGAATATCATTTGGGTTGTTTTCCAATCTATTTTGAATTCTATTAATATTGATTTTATAATCTTCTTCAACAGTATTATTAGGATAAAACAGAACTGCAAGTATTATTAAAGAAGTAATCCATAATAGAACTGTAAAAATCACAATTTTCTTCATTTAGATTCCTCAAATCTATAGCCCACTCCCCAAACGGTTTTGATCCGTTCAGGTTTTTTTGGATTTTTTTCTATTTTTTCTCTTAACTTATTGATATGAACAGTTAATGTTGAATAATCACTATCACTATTTATCCCCCAAACTAAATTAAACAACTTTTCTTTTTTAACTGCTCTACCACTGTTTTCTACAAGTATTTTCAAGATTTCAAACTCTTTAGCCGCCAGCTGAACAGGTTTATCTTTTAGATAGACCTGCCTTTTGCCAACATCTATTAAGAGTTCTCCCTTTATTATTATTTCTAAATCAACCTGCATCTCATATGCTCTGCGTAGTTGTGACTTAACTCTGACAAAAAGCTCTTTTACAGAATAAGGTTTTTCTAAATAATCATCAGCTCCAAGTTCTATGCCCATGATTCTTGCATCTTCTCCAGTTTTAGCACTTATGATAATTATCGGTATATTTGATTTTGCTCTCACCGCTTCACAGATAGTAAAGCCATCTACATTTGGAAGCATAATATCAAGAATAAGCAGTTTAACAGAGTTGAGCATTAGATAATCAAGTGCTTCCTGTCCATCTTCAATAATTTGCAGCAAATAACCTCTGTTTGCAAAATAGTCTTTTGTTACCTGGGCCAGCTCTTTTTCATCTTCAACTAATAATATCTTATCCATATCTCAGCCTCCATTCTAAAAGCCCATATTTAATAACCACTTTGTCAGCCGACTCTCTCTTTCTTTAAGATCATCTTCTAAATAATTATATTTATCCATTATATATTCTCCTTCAATATTTCCATCCAGCATATAGAGAATTCTTTCGCTTTGAGCAGCAATTTTTACATCATGGGTCACCAGCAGAACCGTTGTACCCTCCTGATTAATATCATGAAAAACCTGCATCACATCCTCAGCAGCACTGGAATTTAATGCACCAGTCGGCTCATCTCCAAAAAGAATCTGGGGTGAATTGATCAGAGCTCTACAGATAGCTGCCCTCTGCAGCTGACCACCAGATACTTGAGTTATTTCATTATCAGCTAAATCGATAATTCCCGTCTTTTTCATTAAATTCAATGCTCTATCTTTGATAAGACTCTTATTCTTATGACCAGCCATATAAGCAGAGATTATTATATTATCTATGATTCCTAAATTTTTCAGTAAATTGATCTGCTGAAAAACAAATCCCATTTTATTTAAACGCAGTTCAGATAATTCATTTTCTGACATCTCACTTAATTTTTCTCCGCCGAAATTAACTTCTCCTGCTGTCATTTTATCCATTCCACTGATATTATATAACAAAGTACTTTTCCCTGAACCAGATGGACCCATAACCGAAATGAACTCTCCTTCTTTAACCGTCAAATTAATATTCTTTAAAATATGATACTGTCTATTATTGACAAGATAAGTTTTACATAAATTATTTGTTTCCAGTATATTTTCCATAATTTACCTCCTTTTATTCTGCATTAATATCAACAATGCTGAATTCTTTAATTGACTTTATACTTAATAAAGCAGTCACAGTAACTGCTGTAATCATAATTATTGGACTTAAGATATAAGCTTCCAGCGGATTAATAACAAATTCAATTTTAGGAGCACCTATTATTGATAATGCTGTACTCACAATATTTTGTCCCAGAGTATTCGAGATTATTGTTCCGATTATTATAGCGGTATTTAAAATAACCAACGATTTTGTTAGATATTCGATTTTAATATCTTTTTCTGAGATTCCAATACTTTTTTTGATTGCAATTTGTGATCTATCCTTTGCAATTAAGGTTTTTAAAAATAGTGATGTAATTAAAACTGTCACAAGTAAAGCAATGATAACTGCAGTAATCATCAGCAATGTCAATTGTTCAATTGTAGTACCAAAAGTCTGTATAAAGTAATCTCCAATATCATATATCTTTACTTCATCAAAAATATTTTCATATTCAATCACCTTATCTTTGATATTTTTGTTTACATTAAGATTAATGTTATACCAGACTGCTGTTTCATAATCTGGACTTATATCAGCTTTTGCTGTTTTTCCTCCATTGGTAATGTCCTGATAAATTCCAGTTACAATCATAGTTCTGCTTACCTGATCTATAATCAGCTCTAATGTATCCCCAATATTCTTGGACTGTTCTTCTGCACTCAGATAAGATAATGCAATCTCATTATCTAAAAGAGGAGCAGAGCCAGCAATATAATCGATGGGGAAAACTGAAAAGTCTCCAGTTTCTAGATAAATATTTTCTCGATAACCTTCAGTATTAACTATTTCGAATTTAGAAGTGATGTATGAATTGTATTTATCTACATCGGGATCATTTTTAAGATAATCTTGAATCTCTTTAAAACGCTCTTGAATATTATCCGACTGTCTTAAATCCATAATAATATCACTCTTTACCATCCCCATATAAGAGACCATTTCGGAAGAGCTAATAGTATTGAGGAAATTCATAGGCAAAATTATAATAAAAGTGCTTAAGATGAATACAAAAAACAAAATTGCATAGAGTTTAAATCTAATCAAAACATCCCTTATACCTAAAAATATATTTGTAGGAATTATATTGTTTTTAAATAAAGATATTCTTGATTTATTGCTAATAGTATTAACTGTACTTCCCATTCTCATTGTTTCAACAGCTGATATTTTTGCTAATCTTCTGAGAATAAACAGAGAAAATCCAATGACGATTAATGCAATTAATAATGCAGATATCAGGGCTAAAATAGACTGAGTGAATGTTTTTGGAGCCGAACCAATATAAAGCATAATATTTTTTGAGAAAACTTTATTGACCAATAATGATAATAGATAACCACTTAAACTTGCTGTCAGTGCAATTATGATATATTTTGATAAATAAATTTTCTTTATGTCAGATTGAAAAATTCCCACCGCTTTCATTACCCCTATATCCTTATAATCTTCTTCTATTGTAAGAATAATGATAAATCTCAAGCAGAGTAATGCAATTAGATTTAATAAAATGCTGATTAATATAACAACTGCTGCTATCAATCCATCGGTTAGACTATTTAATAACTGCAGAAGTTCAATATCTATTGTTGGGCCTTTTTGAGGTAAATTTGAACTGCTGTATTGATTACTGAAGTTATTTAACTGATCTATATTATTTAGCTGGAAACTTATTAAATACTCAAGTTCTCCAAAATTATTTTTAAGTATATCAAAATCACTTTCACTTACCACAAAGCGCTTAGAACTTATAATAGAGGGATTCATCTGCACATCTCTAACAAAATTTTTGATGGTAAAGCTAAGTTCTTGTCTTTCATTTTTAATAATAAGCTGATCTCCAGAAGATAAATTTCTTTTCTGCATATAATAGATCGGTACAGCAATCTCTCCTTTAGCCAGCTCTATTTTTTGATTATTTAAATCAAGCAAAAAATCAAAAGATTCATTTTGTTTAACAAAGGCCATCTCCATAACAGTATCTTTTTCTGATTCACTGCTGTTAATATATATATTAGACCCTTCAATATTAACCATCTCTCCAGTCTGCTGTTTTTCAATCAGTGAATTCTCTGCTGACCATTGATCAATTTCATTTTGATCAATCCTTCCAGAGTGATACTGGACAAAATGTGGTGCTGATGCCTCTTCAAATAGATAATCAAGAGAATTGCTTAATTCGATTAACATATTTGTCCCGGCTGCCATCAGTAAAGCAGAAAGCATAATGAAAAGAAAAACTGCAGAGTTTATAATTTTTTTCTTAGCAAAATCCTTTTTTAATATTTTATATATCATATCTTCACCCCTATATTCATCTCTTAAAAAGAGTATAGCATGGTAAATATTAAGAAATCCTAAACTTTTAATAAAATTTTTGCTTTTATGGTATTATTATATCATTTAAAAGCAGAAATTCATGGGTTATTACATAAAAAACCCCTTTAAAACAGACAGGTTTTTATAATTAAATCTGTCTACCCTAAGGGGTTCATAGCAAATATTTAGATATTAAAAAATAATTAAAGTTTATAAAATATTTTTATTCTATTGAAAAAAGCTTGATCTCTTTTTCTCCCATTATACCGTCAGGTTTATAAATCATAACTATTATTAAAAATACCGCAAGCAGCACCTGTGTTAATCCAAACATTCTCGGTATTTCCAAACCCAAAACATTCATACCTTCCTGCAGCGGCTGTAAAAGTTCAAGGATGGTTGTTATTATAGCTGCCCCAAGTATTGAACCACTTATACTGGAAACTCCTCCAATAACAAGCATCATAATGATCTGAAAAACAACAAGTAGATCAAATGAAGACGGACTTATGGTAAGAATAAGATGGGTCCAGAGTGCACCTCCAACACCGGTAAAAAAGCTGCTGATCATAAAAGCATATGCCTTATATTTTGCACTATTTACTCCCATTGCTTCAGCAAGTCCCTGGTCTTTACCAATAGCTTTTATTGCCCTTCCAAATCTAGAAGTGAGTAAGGTCCAGATTAGATAAATAAGAAAAATAGCAATTCCAAAAATCCACCAGATATTTGTATATGCTGGAGCTCCTCTCAGACCAGTAGCACCATTTGTAATCGGTCTAACATTTTCTGCAATATTGATCATAATAATATTTATTCCAAGTGATGCAAGAATAAAATAGTGGCCTTTTAATCTAAACGCAGGCAAAAGAATAGTTAAACCAACAACCATTGCTATTATACCTGCACATATCATTGAAAACAAAAATGGAAATTGTGCCTGTTCTAACCAGAGTGGAAGATTTAAAGTACTTGCTTTAAACTCTACCGGAAGAGTTAATAGAGCAGTTGTATATCCACCAGCAAGCATCAATCCACCATGACCTAATGAAAAAATACCCGCATAACCATTTGTTATATTCAAACTTAGTGTTAAGATAACATTGATACCAAATAACAGCAATATCCTGTTATAATAACCACCTAATAAATTTGATAAAAGAAAAAGCAGTAATAAAAAAATAAATAAAGTGCTTATCGTTGCTTTTTTACGGTTTGCAAAAAATTTTTTGCTGTAATCTCCTATTAATTTCATATATACCTACTCCCATTTAATATTAGATCTGAAAAGACCGGTTGGTTTATAAAATAGTATTATAAACAATACTATCCAAACAAAAAGTGGACGCAAACCTGAATAAACAGATGGTAAGAATGCTACAAATAGCACCTGTCCTACTCCCAACAAAAAGCCGCTGATCGCTGCTCCAGTTATATTACCAATTCCACCAAGTACAGCTGCAATGAAACCACTAATACCTGGATGATAACCCATTGCAGGCCGTACATTTCCGTACTGCAATCCCCAGGCAACTCCAGCAACTGCAGCAAGTGCGGAACCAATAATAAATGTTGCTACAATAATCGAATTACTATTAATACCCATTGATTCAGCTGTCTCTTTACTATAAGAAACACCTCTCATTGCAATTCCTAATTTAGTATTTCTTATAAAAAAGCTTAGAGTTACAGTTATTATTACTGTGAAAATAAAAATTATCAAGTTCAAATCTGTAATTAATATATCTCCCCAAAAACGTATCCCCTGCAGATATTCGGGCATTGGAAATTGACGAGAACGGCTGCCAAACAGCATAACAAAGAAACTTCTAATTCCTATTGAGGCAGCAAGTGAAGTAATAAATAATGTTATATCTCCAGAACCCTGTACCGGACGATAGCAAAATTTTTCTAATAAAACTCCTGCCAGTACTGAAGCCATAACAGCTAGTATAAGTGCGAGCGGCAGAGAAAGCCCTAAACCTGTAATTGCATACATGGCTGTAAATGCACCAATCATAAAAACTTCGCCATGAGCAAAGTTAATTAATCCTAAAACACCATAAATCATAGTATACCCGACAGCTAAAAGTGCAAGCATACTCCCCAAACTTAAAGCATTTAATATCTGTTGTAAAATATATGTTAAGTCCATTAAAATACTCCCTTCTAGCTAAGCAATTCCCATATATGTTTTTTTAACATAATCATTTTGTGCTAATACCGAAGCTTTTTGATCCAATACAAACTTTCCTTTTTCCATAACATAAGCATGGTCTGAAAGCTGTAGTGCCAGACTTACATTTTGTTCAATTAATAAAATAGTTGTGCCCATTTTATTAATTTCTGCAAGTCTATTAAAAATCTCTTCTGCTATTATTGGTGCAAGGCCTAATGAAGGTTCATCAAGTATAAGTAGATCAGGATCCTGCATTAAAGCTCTGGCAATTGCCAGCATCTGCTGTTCTCCCCCAGATAAAGAACTTGCTTCCTGATTTTTTCTTTCTCTGAGCCTTGGGAAAAGCTTATACACTTCTTCTAATCTTTCAGTAAAATCTTTCTGGTCAACAGTATATGCTCCAATACGAAGATTTTCATAAACATTTAAATTACCAAAAACTTCTCTTCCCTCCGGCGAATAACCAATCCCTTTTGCAACTATTTCATATGTTTCTAAACCATTTATAGTTTCACCTTTAAACTTAATCTCTCCACTTTTAGCTTTAATTAAACCCAGAATTGTTTTTATGGTCGTTGATTTACCTACACCATTTGCCCCAACTATCGTTACAATCTGGCCTTGTTTCACCTTAAGTGAAACATTATGTAAGACCTTAACATGACCATAACCTGATTCTATATTTTCTAGTGTTAATAAATTTTGATTACTATTAGAATCTTTAACCATTAGTCTGCTCCCTTCTAAAATTGTTACTGCTATATCTGATAGCTTTTACCTAAATAAGCTTCGATAACCTTTTCATCTGACTGAACATGTTCTGGACTTCCTTCTGCGATAATATCTCCCTGCTCCATTACTATAATTCTGGGACAAATATTCATTATTACCCGCATATCATGTTCAACTAGAATTGTAGATATCTTTAAATCTTTGTTAATCCATTTTATTATATCAACAAGTTCATCTGTTTCCGAAGGGTTCATACCTGCAGTAGGTTCATCCAATAATATAAGGTCCGGTTTAAGTAAAATTGCCCTGGCAATATCAGCTTTACGCTGAATTCCTGGTGGAAGATCATCCACTTTATCTTCTTTATGCTGAAGAATATTAAAATGTTCTAAAGTTTTATCTATTTCTTTTAAATATTTTTCTTCTTTTTCGAGAAATTTTGTTGTTCTAAAAATCGTGTCTAAAATATTATAGTCATTCCAAATATGGAAAGCCAGCTGCATATTTTCTAATACAGTCATCCCTGTCATAAGTCTTATATTCTGAAAAGTCCTGGCAATCCCTATATCTGCAATTTGGTCTGGTCTTAAATCGGTAATATCATCACCTCTATAAATAATACTACCTGAGCTTACAGCTAAATTTCCACTTATCAGATTAAATGTAGTAGTCTTCCCTGCCCCATTTGGGCCAATTAATCCTAATAGTTCTCCTTCTTCTAATGTCATGGAAAAATCCTGGACGGCCGTTAAACCGCCGAATTTTTTTGTTAGTTTGTCGAGTTTTAATAACTGTCTATTCATTGTAACTCCTTTCTGATAAGCTCAAAGATGAGGTGAACAGCGCACTGTTCACCCCAAGTATTTTCTCATTATTTTTCAAAATCTTCCGGCCACATTGTTTTAACAAATACTCTTTCGCCATCCTGAATCTGTTTTATTACTACAGGTTTGGTTGGTGGTAGGTTAGGTTCATATTTTATTGGCACAATTAAATTATTAAATTCATTATTGATCAGTGACTGCTGTACCGCCATTCTTTGCTCAGCTAAATCCATTGCCTGCCATTCATCTTCATCAATTTTTCTAATTGCCTCTAAGATGATTTGAGCAGAATCAAAACCTAGTCCTTCAAATCCACCTGGAGTATAGCCGTACTCTGCTTCAAACTTTGCTACAAACTCATTGGCAATATCGGTCATTGCTTCTTCAACAGCAAAGTGAGAAGAAATATATGCTCCTTCTACAGATTCTCCGCCGATCTCTATTACTTCATCAAAATCTCCTGCATCAGGATAAATAATTGGTACATCTATACCAAAACGTCTTGCCTGATTTGCAATAACAGGTGCATCCTGTGGTAAAGGAGGAATAATAAATAATGCATCAATATCACTGTGCTGTCTAATTCTTGTCATTTGAGCTGTATAATCCTGATCACCAGTTTGATAGTTTTCTTCTACAGCAATTGGATTTTCTTTGTCTGTAAATTCTTTAAAAGCTTCAATGAAATGCTCTGCCAAAGTAATACTATAATCAGCATTTACATCTTTAATAATTGCAATATTATCAAATCCGAGCTCTTCAGCAACATATTTTGCCAGTGCTCTAGCCTGAGCATCATCACCAAAAGGAGTCATAAAGATATAATCACCCATTGCAGCTATACTTGGTGTTGTAGCTGTTGGATCCATCAGAACAGTTTTGTTGTTTTCAAATATTGGGGCTGCTGCTGATAGATAATTGATATCCACTGGACCTACCCCAGCAATAACGTCTTCTTCTTCAATCAATCTTATTGCGGCATTAGAAATAACGGTTTGATTACTTTGACCATCAATATTGGTATACTCAATTTCTTGACCGTGAATTCCGCCATCTTCATTTGCCATGTCTACAGCCAGTTGAGCTCCCCTTAAAACCATTTCTCCGATTGAGCCCAGTATACCAACCATACTAGAGGTACCACCAATTTTTATTGGATCAGCTGCCAGTGTAAAAATTGAAAATTGTGCTAGTAACAAAAAAGTTAAAATTAAAACACTCAATAAGCGTTTCTTCATAATATTGTCCCCCTAATTTTTTGTTTGCTAATATTCAATATTGTATTTGCTTAGAGCTTTTTTATCAACACGCATTCTTGCCGTTTTTTCAGGGTCTACAACTTGAGATACCTGCAGATCACAAATGATACTCATCAGCATTGCCAGATGATTGTTTTCGAGATCTAATCTCTGCTTTAAAAACTTGAACATATTGTTGCTTGCTTTTTTTGCTGCTGCATCAAGTGTAGGTCCAGATGCAATTGTATAAAAAGCATCATCTCTTTCAACCATTGGATCAGTGATTTCTTTTCCTTTAATAACATCAACTTCAACAGTAACCTCACCTGCTATTTCTACTCCACTAATAACTACTTCTCCATCTCCCATTGCAGCATGCAGGTCACCCATTGCAAGCATTGCTCCAGGAACTTTAACTGGAAAATATAAAATGGAACCTTCTGTAATAACCTTTGTATCCATATTACCTCCATGAGAACCAGGAGTTCCACAAGGAACTGCTTCTTCATCCTCACCTGGAGAACAGCCTATTACACCTATCATAGGATTTAAGTCAATATTTATTTTATCATTAAATACTGCTTTGTTATTTTCAATAGGAATTATTTTGGTTTCTGATTCTTCAATAAAGTCATCTAAAAAACCCATCTCAGGAACGGCTACCATAACTCCATGATCATTTAAAAGCATTTTCTTTATCTCTACTTTGAGTGTATCTCCAGGTTCAGCACCTATAATTTCTAAAGGTCCTGTAGCAGGATTAACTGTATCCCAGTCTGTTGTTTCAAACAAAACATCTTCACTCTGAATCTGATCACTAAAACAATCTTTGGTTTCAAAAATAACAGTTTCTCCCGGCTTGCAAGAAGCTGTAGGCTCATTTTCTGAAGACATACTGTAAACAACATTCTCAGCACTAATTTTCATCAATACACCTCCTTTCATATCTTTAGCATACTTTAGTCATCTAAAGCTTGATAAATTATAACATAAAAATAAATAATTGTAAAGACTATACAGAATCGGGCTAATATTTTGAATATATAAGTTTTTCTTATTCATCTGCAGCTTTATTTAAAGCTAATAAAAAGAAAAAATTGCCATATATTTACTTGGTTTTAAACTCATTATCAATCACTTGCTCTGTTTTTGCCCTGAGCTTTCGCTCTATATAAAGCATCATCAGCTCTTTTGATAAATGAATCAATATTTTCTTTGTTATTTCTAAATTGAGCAATACCAAAACTACAGCTCAATTCAATTCCCTGCTGACATTTATAATTATTAACAGCATTCTTAATCCTATTGGCTAATTTTTCAACATTCTCTAAAGATGTTTCTGGACAGACTATGACAAATTCATCCCCTCCATAACGAGCCAGAGTGTCTGTTAGCCTGATATTATTTTTTGCAATACTTACAATTCTTTTTAAAATTTCATCTCCTAACTGATGACCAAATGAATCATTTATTCTCTTAAAATGATCAATATCAAAAATAATTAAAGATAAGTTGTTGCTATATCTATTAGCCCTCTCAATTTCATCTGCTAAAACAGTCATCAGTTTTGTTCTATTATATATCCCTAACATACTATCAGTTTCTGATAACTTTGTTTTCTTTTCTACCTCTTCTTTTAGATTTTTAATTACTTTTTCCGCAGTACTTTTAAGACTTAAAATAATAATCAAACCAATGATTAAAATTGAAACCGCAACTGATAGCATAATCTTTGTTGAAATGGATTGGATATTTTCATAAAGCAGATCTGTTGACATTTCCCCCTTTAACCAGTAATCTGTTTGCAATAATCTGCGGTATTCTACTATCTTATCATTCTCTATCTGTTTATGAACCTGAGAAGGATGGTTCCTAAGTATGTTGTGTCTTATCTCATTAGAATTAATTTCGGCCAGTATTGTCTGCAGATCAAAGATAACGAAGTCATTACCTATTCCAGCTCCACTGTCATTTTTAATCTTTGATTTAACTATAACATATTTATTATCTCTGCTGAAATTTAAATCAATATCCGTTCCTTCCTCAAAATTAAAATTATTAATGAGACCCAGTTTCTCTTCTCCCCAGCGTGCGATAACTTGATCTCCACTCATACGATAAGCTGCATAAGCATGATGAAGCACTTCGGCTCCATCGACATACTTAGCCTGGGTATAGTTTCTAAGTTCTTCTAAACTCGATTCTCCTTGAAGATAGTTATCCAGTTCATTTTTTATCATGGTCCTGCTCGACAAACTGCTGGCTCCTTCGATATATCTGTTCAATTTATTCTCAAAATTTATCTCAGATATTGAAACTAAATTATGAAAATTTTGCTCGAGAGCATTTTCTAACTCTGTTTTTAAGGGCATAAAAACACCAAAATAAAATAATAAGAGTATTATTAATAATATTATCCCCAAAAACTGTTTTAAATTCTTAAATATATTCCCCAAATTAATCACAATCCTATTTTTGTTTTTCTAATTCAAATCGTGCATTAGATTATCCAATTTAACTTTAAAAATCTACTTTGACAATTCATTATACCC
>CAZYRX010000011.1:0-6589 GCA_964649895.1 uncultured Halanaerobium sp. | reverse complement strand
TTTTTAAAAAAAAGCAAAATCCCCTCAAAACAGTTGGCTTTTCATTTGAAACAACTGTTTAAAAAGGGGATTTTAATAATCTATAATATTACAGTCAAAAAATTAAATTTCTTTTAAATTTTCAACTTTTATAATACCCAGACCTGGTTCAGAAGGAAGTGTTATTTCCGAGCCATCTATCACTATTCCACCTGTTACTGGATCCTCAGCTAATAAACTGGGAGCATCTAAATCACAGCGGGTAATATTTTTTTTAGCTGCTGCTAGATGAGCTGCTGCAGTAACAGAAATTTTTGCTTCAAGCATACTGCCGACCATTACTTCCACTCCATATGCTTCAGCTATCGCATTGATCTTTAGAGCATTATAAATGCCACCGGATTTCATCAATTTAATATTGATCAAGTCACAGGCGCGCATTTCCAGCAATCTCAAGCAGTCGGCTGGACTAAACATACTTTCATCAGCCATAATAGGAGTCAGAACATTATCCCTGACGAATTTTAAGCCCTCAAAATCCAAAGCTGCCGTAGGCTGCTCTATAAATTCTATATTTAACTTCTCTGCTTCCATTTCTTTAATAGCATAAACCGCTTCTTTTGGCTGCCAGCCCTGATTGGCATCTATTTTAATTTTTATATCATTACCTACAGCTTCTCTAATTGTCTTAATCCGCTCTAAATCTTCTTCAATTCCCTTTCCTTTTCCAACTTTTAATTTTAGATTTTTATATCCTTCTTTAACTGCTCTTAAAGCATCTTCTTTCATTTCTTCTGAAGAATTAACACTGATCGTCATATCTGTAGTAATTTTATTTTGATAACCACCGAGCAGTTTATAAAGTGGTGCTTTATGTATTTTAGCAAATAAATCATAAAGAGCAATATCAACAGCTGCCTTAGCACTATTATTATTAACCGCAGATTTTTCTACTAGATGATGTAATTTATCGATATTTTCAGGATCTTCACCAATAAGAAGTGGTTTTATCTTGTTAATAATAAGACCCTGAATTCCCGGATTGATATCACCGGTAATTACTGCAGTTGGTGGTGCCTCTCCTAAACCAATTAATCCTCCATCAGTTTCGATCTTAATAACAGTCTCTTCTGCACTGCTTACAGTTCTCAATGAAGTCTTAAAATCTTTTTTTAATGGAACACTCAAATTATATATTTTCAAATCAGATATTTTCATTTTCTCACCCAGTATAATGCATATAGTAAAGAACATTATACTTTTCCTTTCTTTAATAATTTATATGACAATATATGTAGTCTAGCTGCTACTCCAAGAAATGCTGTTTCTAGTTAGTCAATTGTATTAGGCTGTTTAATATCAAAATAAGCGGTTTTTTAAAAAATATATCAAAAACTCAAAGTTAATTATTAAATCAATCTTAATTACAAAATTTTCTTGCAAGATTAAAAGCTTCAAGATATGTACCATTTCCTTCTTTCATAAGCTGTTCTGCTTTCATCACAAATACCCCATGTACTGTTACTGGAAAATTCTCTGAATTAACTTTTTTAGAATAACCCGAAGCTGAATGAATCAAATAATGCTTGCTCTCACTTTTACCTAAATACAGCACAACATGGCCTTTCATGTAAATAGGATCTCCTGCTTCTAATTGGGAAAGCCCCATCTTCCTTGCCTCTAACTCTCCTTTAATCTCTATTCTTTTCCCTGCAGCTATTTTCTGCTGGGCTGAACCAGAATCACGAGGAAGTTCAATCCCAACCGTTCTATAAATATCCATAATAAAGCGGGAACAGTCCCTGCGGTTGAAAAGCCCTCCCCAGCCATATCTTTCTCCTAAAAGTTTAAAGGCCTGTTTAATAATATTTGCTCTGCTGTAGTTTAAAAAGCCTTCGTTTAAATCATTGGACCTTGCTATAAGTGCCTTTTTCAACTTAAGTGTACCATCTTTTTTTCTTGTAGGAAGCCAGACAGCATAACATCCCTCAGCGGATTGTGCCTGAGGATTGCTCTCGGGAATGGAGACTGGAATTTCTTCATTTTTCAGGAGTGGCACCTTATCTCCCATCTGAAATACAACATTAGAGATGTCTCTATCAAAAGGATTGGGCTCAGTTTCTATTCGGCTTTCGGTAACAACTAAGAACCGTTCATTTTTCAGATAAGATAGAGCCTCCTCCTTATTTTTCGCTGCAGCTGTACTGCTTTTTTTAACCCAGCCCTTATATAGTTTGGCCTGAATAAACAACCAGTTCTGATCTTTACTTTCTGCCAATACTGCACAGGGAGTACCAACTGAAAGAGCTGTTAATTGATTAATGTCAAGATCTCTAGAAATCTCATCAAGTGCAAGAAAAATGTTAGTGGGATACTTTTTGATACTGCTTCTCTTTACTAAAACAGCAAAACTTATTTTTTTATCTGATTCAACTTCATTTTCTAGATAATCCGGATTTGAGTTTTCAATTATCAATTTTTTTTGTTCATCAGAAAGCTGTTCACCCTGGCTATTATAATATTTTTTTTGCTTAAGTTCAGCTGCTTTATCTTCAATCTCCATTACTTCCCTTATTCTTTTTTTGCTCAACTGCTCAGGATATTTTTCTAAATCCAAAAAAACTTCTTCTTTATCAAATTTTTTTGCCCGCTGATAAGTAGAAAGATTGAAATTCTTGATCTCTTCTTCATCCATTATAATTTTATAATCATCTTCTCTCAGCCAGAATTCTGCATTTAACATTTCCTCTCTGACATCTGGAGCTAATTTTAATTCCTGCATTTTTCCCATTGACTTAATATCTCCTTTTTTATTTGCTTTAAATTAAATTGTTTAATCTAAGATTTTTAAAACAGTACTCAATCATAAGAAAAAATAAATTAGCTTGATTAAAGACTATTTTTCATTTTTGGATCAAGTGCATCTCTTAAACCATCACCAAGCATATTAAAAGCGAGTACAGTATATGCTATAGCCAGGCCGGGAAAAAGTGAATACCATGGCTTTGTCCGCAGATACTGCAGTCCATTATTTATAATAGAGCCCCAGCTTGGTGTCGGCTCCTGAGCTCCCAAACCAAGAAAACTCAATGACGCTTCTGCCATAATAGACGAAGCAATTCCCATCGTAAATGAGATAATTAATGGTGCAAGACAGTTCGGCAGAATATGTTTATACATAATAATAAAATCATTATTACCAATAGCTCTCGCAGCCTCTACATATTCTCTTTCACGGTGGCGCATAAATTCACTTCTGATTATTCTGGCTGTTCGCGTCCACCAGACAACCCCCAGAGCAATAAACACATTATAAAGACTAGGTCCTAAAGATACCATGATTGCAATTGTAAGCAGCAGACTTGGAAAGCTCATTACTATGTCTACGATTCTCATGATAAACATATCAACCTTACCACCATAATATCCTGCCAGTGAACCCATAATCGTTCCAATGGTGATAGATATAACCTGAACTATAACTCCAACACTTAAGGAAATTCTTGAGCCATAAATTATCCTGCTGCCTAAATCTCTTCCATAATAATCAGTACCAAGCCAGTGATCTGCAGAAGGTGCTTTAAGTACTGAAGCTAAATCTATTTCATTTGGATCATAAGGGGCTATAAATGGTGCAAAAATTGCAATTATAATAAAAAATATTACCATTATCAGGCCCAGCATTGCAGCCTTGTTTCTCTTTAACCTTCTCCAGCTGTCACTCCAGAGGCCTCTTTTTTTATCAGCTATATTTTTCTTCACTTTATTTTCGTTTCTCAGCATCTATCTATTCTCCCTCCCTATTAATCATATTTAATCCTTGGATCTAAGGAAACATATACTATATCAACTATTAGATTTATGAAAACAAAGATTAAGGCCCCAACCCAGACACATCCGGCAATAACCTGAAAATCTCTCTTCTTAATGGCAGTTACAATATATCTGCCAAAACCTGGCCAGGCAAAAATAGTTTCAGTTAAAACCGAGCCATTTAATAAAGATGCGAAATTCATACCGATCACTGTTACCACAGGTATCATTGCGTTCCTGAGACCATGTTTAAAAATCACCGTGATTTCTCTAAGCCCTTTGGAGCGAGCAGTTCGAATATAATCTTCTTTTATCACTTCAAGCATCACTGAACGGGTATACCTCGCCAAAAATGCGGCAAATCTACTGCCTAAGGTAACAGCAGGCAAAATAATATGTTTAATGCTGAAACTGCCATCTCCCATACCAGAAACAGGTGTCCAGCCTAAAGTCATAGAAAAAATATAGATAAGTACCATTCCAAACCAGAAAATAGGGGTCGATATAAAAAAGAGTGCAAAAGTCATAGCCGCATGATCAATCCAGGTGTTTTTAAAAATTGCTGATATTATGCCGATTAAAACCCCCATTATTGTAGAAATAATTATCGCAGCAAAGGCTAATTTAAAAGTATTTGGCAGCTTCTGCTTTAAAGCTTCTGTAACCTGAACATTGGATATATAAGATCTGCCCAAATCACCTCTAAGTGTTCTTTTTAGATAATTATAAAATTGGATATACCAAGGTTCATCTAAATTCAATTCTGCACGTATTCTCTCAATAATATCATCATCAGCATGCTGACCGAGCATTGTCAAAACTGGATCCCCAGGTATCATATACATCAATACAAAGGTAAGGAACAGCACACCTAATAATACTGGTATAATTAATAGCAATCTGCGTATAATGTATTGGAACACTGCTGAAAACTCCTTCCATAAATTGCAAAATAGATGCGCCCTAAATAGAGCGCATCATTTTATTTAAGTCTTGATATTCTAACTTATAAAGTATCCGGTGGTTTAAAATATTATTTTAGATCCTGATCAATCCACCAGGTAACTAACTTATCAGCACTGTACATTTGATGATATAATTCACCTTTAACCCAGGGCTGTTTAATAGAAGAAGTACTTGTGTGATAGAGGTAAACATAAGGGTCTCCCAGTTCATCTGCCAGATGAATAATCTCTCTGGAAAGTTCAAGTCTTTCCTCCTGATCAGTAGTTACAGTCATTTCTTCTAACATTCCATTTATCTCTTCATTGTTAAATGCGATTCGATCACTTGTATAAAGAGCATTCAAGAAATTATATGGGTCTGCATAATCTGCCCACCAGGATAAATAATATGATGGAGCATTACCATTTTTAACGGTATCATAAAATACACTCCAGTCATTTTTGATAAGTTCTACATCGATTCCTACTCTTCCTAAAAGAGCCTGTAAAACTCCACCAATTCTAACAGAAGTTCTGCTGTCACTTACCCATAATTCCAGATCAAAACCATCTTCATAACCTGCTTGTGCAAGCAGTTCTTTAGCTTTTTCTACATCTGCCTTCATCGGTATATCAGAACCACCTGCCATACCTTCTGGAATTGCATCATTTGCAGGTACATAGTGAGGGAAAAGTGCACTGGTAATTGCTTCATTATCGAGCGCATAGTCAATAGCGTCTCTTACTTTAGCGTTATCTAGAGGTTCAAAATCACTATTTAAAGCAAGATAATAAGTATTTAGCTCTGCAATAGTTGTAATATATTCCTGCCACTCTTCATTTTCTACCCATCTTTCTCTTTCTTCATTAGGTACTGTTGTAAAATCAAGATTACCCGCTTCAAATTCTGCTATATCTGTAAGAGGCTGTGGAATAACTCTAAAGACTACCTCATCTACATATGGTCTGCCATCCCAGTAATCTTCATTTGCTTCCATCACCAGTCTATCATCATGTTCCCATTCAACAAATTTAAATGGTCCTGTACCTACAGGATTCTGTCTAAAATCTTCTCCATACTCTTCTACAATATCTTCATTTACTATTAATCCATAAGGTAAGGTCAGATGAGTAAGAAATAATCCAAATGGCTGGTCCAGTTCAAAACGAACTGTATAATCATCAATTACCTCAACTCCTGCCAGGCCGTCGCTTTCTCCAGCAAGGGCTGCATCTGTTCCCTTGATCATAGGATAAACCCAGGTTCCCGGTGAAGCTGTCTCTGGATCATATAATCTATCAAAAGTATATTTAACATCATGTGCAGTGAACTTTGTTCCATCATGGAATTTAACATCATCGCGGAGATGGAAAATAAAAGTTGTATTATTATCTTCTACATCCCAGGATTCTGCAAGAGCAGGAACAATTTTATTGGAATAGTAATCAAATCTTACGAGACCATCAAAAAATTTAACGGCCATCTCTCCAGCATCAAAGCCCGAGCTATATGCTGGATCTAAAGTATCCCAGTCGGTATCATTGCTCAAATGAAGTGTACCTCCATACTGCGGTTCTTCAGCCACTGCTGATAATGAAATTGAAAAAATAAGTAATAAAGCGACTAATGTTAGAATTTTAAATCTTCTCATTATACATTCTCCCTTCATTTTTTAAAATCTAAATTATTTAAATCTTCTACAGCACTTTTTAAAGAAATAGCTTTTATCACCCCTCTTAGATAGAAAAAAGATTAAATTTTTGAATAATAACTAAGTTAATAATAACATATTCTGATGTTTTTTTCTAAAAATTCAGCAAATATTTTACATTGTTGGGTTGAAGATGCTAAG
>CAZYRX010000010.1:0-52569 GCA_964649895.1 uncultured Halanaerobium sp. | reverse complement strand
TTAAAACACTTGAAGACGAACAGGAAGTAGAATTCGAAATCGTTGAAGGCGACCGTGGTCCACAAGCCGAAAACGTTGTGAAGTTATAGAGTTCAAAACTGTATAAACTGACAACTTACCCCGACCTGCTGGTCGGGGTTCAAATATTTTAAAGAGAAAAATTATCCAAAACAATAGAAGTGATTTTATATCCTCTGCCTGTTTTATTTATTAAACTGGTGGAGGATTTTTTGTTTTATTTACTATTTTAAATCATTTTTTTGTAAAATTGCAGTTTAATAAGCAATTTTCTGTAAAATTAAATAAATTATGATAAAATAATGATATGGAATTTAAAAATATAGGTGGTGTTAGAGATATGGATAATCCAATTATACTTCAGACATTTTACTGGGAGATGAACACCGGGCAATATGCCGAGGATTTTCCAGAAGAAAAAGATCTCTGGAATCTTTTAGCTGCTCGAGCAGAAGAAATTAGTGAAGCAGGCTTCAACTTTCTCTGGTTTCCGCCTGCAAATAAAGGTGCTGCAGGAATACATGATGTTGGTTATGGGACATATGATCTTTGGGATCTGGGAGAATTTGAGCAAAAAGGCAGTGTTAGAACAAAATATGGTACAAAAGAAGAATTAGAAAATGCGATAGAAAAATTACATAATTTTGATTTAAGAATTCTTTATGATGCAGTTCTCAATCACCGACTTGGAGCAGATGAAAAAGAAAAAGTTCTTTTAAAAGATAATAAGGAAGCAGAAGTATGGACAAAATTTTTATTTCCGGGTCGTGGAGAAAAATATAGTTCTATAAAGTTAAATTGGCAGATGTTTGATGGTGTTGACTGGGATGATAGAACTCAGCGTGCTGGAGAATTTCTTTTTCAGACAAAAGAATGGGATAATGCTTATGATGAAGATTATCTCATGGGGGCAGACCTGGACTATGCCAATAAAATGATAAGAGAAGATGTCAAGGACTGGGGAGAATGGATTGTCAATGAAATTGATTTTGATGGGTTTAGATTTGATGCCAGCAAACATGTAGATAATGGATTTTTACATGATTTTATAGAGAAGGTTAATAATAGTACTGAAAAAGATCTATTCTTTATTGGTGAAGCCTGGGTTAATGATGCTGAGCATTTAATCAATTATTTAGAGGTAGTTGATCAGCAAAAGCTGCATGTATTTGATTTTCCGCTTAGAGTCAGTTTTGTAGATATGATGAGGGGTGAACTTGATATGCGCTGGCTCGGAGAAAAAGGGCTTATCAACCAGGAAAATTATCGTCATCGGGCCGTTACCTTTGTTGAAAATCATGATACAGAGAGAGATGGGGTTAATGAATATGGAACTGAAGCAATCCTGCAGAGAAAGCTTCAGGCTTATTGTTATATATTGATGCGCAGAGATGGAGTACCCACAGTTTTTTGGAAAGATTATTATGTGCATGGATTAAAAGAAAAGATAGATAAGCTGATCCAGCTGAGGAAGCAATATGCTTATGGAGATGCTTATGAAAGTGAAGAAAATGATGAGCTGACCTATTCTTATATCCGTACTGGTGATGAAGAACACCCGGGAAGTGGTCTTGTTATGATGATAACACAGCATGAAAATGGTGATGTTATAGAGAAGAATATAAATACTGGAAAAGCTAATACTTCTTATTATGATTATACAGGTAATATTGAAGATTCAGTAAAAACTGATGAAGATGGTAATGGTCTGTTTAAAGTTAAGGGGACTGCAGAAGAGGGTTATTCTGTCTGGATACAGGGGGATAATAAATAATGCTTACAGGTGTAATCTTGGCTGCTGGTGAGGCAGAAAGAATGGGAGAATTGAAACAGCTTTTAGAGTGGAAAAATAATAATACTATTCTCAGTCAGTCTATTAATAATCTTCTTGATTCAAAAATAGTTGATGGTCAGCTGCTGATAATTACTGGTGCTGAATCAGAAAGAATAGAAAATTACTTAAAAAATAAATACACTAAAGAATTAACTTCTGCGAAAATTAAAATTATTAAGAACCCTGACTTTAAAAATGGGATGATGTCATCTGTAAAAAAAGCACTGCTAAATGTAGATAGTAATACTCGCTATATATTATTTACTTTAGCTGACAAACCATTTATTACTGCTGAAATTTATCAAAATATATATAAGGTCTTTCTGCAGAAAACACCTGAGATTTTTGTGCCTGAATATAAAAAGCAGAAAGGTCATCCTGTTATTTTAAAAAGAACACTGCTAAAAAAATCATTAAAAATCAGCGGCAGAGGCGGTCTGCGCAATTTATTTGAATTGATGCCTCATAAAGTCTATTATTTTCACTGTCCTTATTCACAGATAAGAACTGATATTGATTATAGAGAGGAATACCAGAAGTATAAAAGAAGAGGGTTTGAGTTCAGAAAGGAGTAACTATGCAGCTTAATTATAAGTTGTGGCTTGAAGAAGATGAGAGGATGTTTGGGGATGGCCCCTGCCATATTTTAGAACTTGTTGATCAATTTGGCTCTTTACGTCAGGCTGCAGCTGAAATAAATATGTCTTACAGTCAGGCCTGGAAATTAATTAGTAAATTAGAAAAAAGACTCGGATTTAAACTGCTTGACAAACAGGCTGGAGGCAGCCAGGGTGGAGGTTCTATACTAACTGCCAGAGGCAGGATTATTACTGAAAGATTTTCTGCATTCAGAAAAGACGCTGAAAAGTGCCTTGACCAGCTCGAAAAAAAATATTTTAATAAAGAATTCTATAAAAAATTAGAGCTCGATTAGTTAATTAGGTCTAATCATGATTATTGATAAATTATATAGAAAAAACAATTATGTTTTCGTCCGGATGATTTAATTGTAAATTTATGTTATAATGTATTCGTTATATGTAACCTCACATAACGACAATTTAAAATGGAGGGTCTAAAATGTTTAGATATGGAAATAAAACAAAAATGTTATTAAGAGATGTGAATAAATTTTCAAAAATATTAATATTATCGCTAGTTTTGTTAATAGCTCTAACAGCTGGTATTAAAGCAGAAGAATTTACAGACATGATGGGACGTAAAGTGGAACTTCCTGATCAAATAGATAGTGTTGTTACAACATATAAATCAGCCACTCAATTTGTACTCAGTCTTGGAGCTGAGGATAAGATAGCTGCTGTTTCAATAAAAACAGATAAACAAAAACTATTTGTGGAATTAGAACCAAGGCTTGCTGAACTACCACAGGTTGGTTCTAAACGCAATGGAATTAATATAGAAACAACTGCAGAGGTTGAGCCTGACTTAGTTATCTTATATCCGCATCGGGATGCTGTTGAGACTGCAGAAAAACTTGAACAGCTTGGAATAGGAACAATAATAATAAATCCAGAGAGTCTTGGCTTAATTAAAGAAACAACTCTGCTTCTTGGAGAAATACTTGAGAAAGAAGAACAGGCAGAAGAAGTTATTGCTGCCTATGATAGAATTGACGAATTGACAAAAAGAACCGCTGAGCTTGAAAACGATAATAAAAAGAAAATATATTTTGCTAATTCTGAGTTTACTGATAGTGTAGGGAAAAATATGATGCAGACAGCATTAATAGAAAATGCTGGTGGCATAAATCCAGCTGCTCAGCTTAAATCTGGATTTGTAAGTGTTTCTCTAGAAAATATAATAGACTGGAATCCAGATTTAATAGTAGTATCACAATATTTCAATGGAGATCTAGAAAGTATAAAGAATAATCCTAAGTATCAATCTCTTAATGCTGTAAAAAATGATAAAATTTATCGTTTCCCATCAGAACTTGAGCCATGGGATTTTCCTTCACCATCTTCTTATATAGCACAATTATGGCTTGCTCTAAAAGCATATCCAGAATATTATGAGGATGTTGATTATGAAAAAGAAGTTAATCAATTTTACAATTCTCTTTATGGGAAGAATTTTGAAGAATTAGGCGGTATTTTTGAATAAATTATCAGCTCGATAAAGGAGAAATCATGGATTACGATGTTTCCGAAAAAATAAAAGTGAGATTAATGTTTACAGTTCTCTTCATATTATTTTTCTTATCTCTCTTTATAGGTAATTACAAAATTAGTTTAGAGCAATTAAGACTTATTTTTTATAATTTAATTGGTCAATCAGTTTCGAATATCGATGATAATGCTGCCTGGTCGGTTTTATATTATATTCGGCTTCCCAGAATATTGACAGTGGTTTTAGTGGGAAGTGCTCTTTCGATGAGTGGGGCAGCTTATCAAAATATCTTTCGTAATCCACTAGTTTCACCTGATATCCTGGGTGTTTCAGCGGGAGCAGGTCTTGGGGTAGCGATTGGACTTCTTTATACTGATGGTTCGATATTATATGTCTATTTTTCAGCATTTTGTTTTGGTTTATTAGCTGTATTTTTGACATATAGTTTGAGCAGGCTTGCAGATGGAAAAAATAATATGCTGATGGTTTTAGCAGGTATTGTGATTGCCTCCCTATCTAATGCTCTATTATCACTTTTGAAATATCTTGCTGATCCCATGGAAGAACTACCTGGAGTAGTATTTTATCTAATGGGAGGATTTACAAGAATAGGTTGGCAGGAGTTTTATTTATTATTTCCAATAATTATTATTGGGATATTTGTTTTATTTATTTTGAGGTGGCAGCTTAACTTATTTACTCTTGGTGAAGAGGAAGCTCTATCACTTGGCGTTAATACTGAAATGATAAAGTTAGCTGTTATTATATTCTCAACAATGATGGTTTCAGCTTCTACTGCTGCTGCAGGTCAGGTGAGCTGGATAGGACTTGTAGTACCACACATTGCTAGGTTTATGGTTGGAACAAATTATAAATACCTGCTGCCAGCTTCAGCTTTTATGGGTGGATTTATGCTGCTTTTAATGGATAATTTGGCCAGAAGTTTTTCTGGAGCAGAAATACCTATCAGTATTATTACTGCTTTGATTGGAGCACCGTTTTTTGCTTATCTAATTATTTCTCGTAGAGAAAGTGGGTGGAGTTAAGTGCTCAAAATTGAAAATTTAAGTTTTTCTTATAATGAAAATAAAATATTAAAAGAAATCAATTTTCATGCTAAAAATGGAGAATTAATCACTCTTCTGGGTGCAAATGGTTCTGGAAAAACGACTTTTTTAAAGTGTATGCAGGGATTATTGACACCTGAAGCAGGAAAAATACTAATAGACGGCGAAAATATTATACAACTAAGAAAAAAAGTTAGAGCACAAAAAATTGCTGTAGTTCCCCAGGAGCATAAAAATATTTTTGCTCATAAGGTGCTTGATATGGTAGTAATGGGTGTTAATCCCTGGCTCAGTTTTAATGAACAACCAAAAAAAGAACATTATCTGAGAGCAGAAGAAATTCTAAATGAACTTAATATATATTCTCTTAAAGATAAAAATTTCAATAGAATTTCCGGGGGTGAACGTCAGCTGGTTTTGATAGCAAGAGCTTTAATGCAAAAAAGCAATATATTGCTTTTGGATGAACCTAATTCTCACCTTGATTTCAAAAATATGCATCATATTATGGATATTTTGCAGCAGTTAAAATTTAGTAATAAGACAATAATTACTGCACTTCATGATCCAAATTTGGCTTATAGATATTCAGATAAAATTACTATACTTAAGGAAGGTAGAATTCTGGCCCGGGGTGCGGCAGAAAAAGTAATGACAGAAAAAAATTTATCTGAAGCCTATAATATGCAAATTAACACTGCCAAAACAAATTCTTTAAGTTTTTTTCCGGCTTCTAAGTTAAAAAAAGATGCTTAATCTAATTACCAATTATCTTCGATTTAAATTATTTATTACGACATATACTTATTTTAAGAGAGGAAGTGAAGATAATGGAGAATTTTTTCAAAAAAGTAATGAAAGAACTCGAGGGTTCAAAAAGAATAATCACTGCTGTGGTGACAGATATTGAAGGTGAAGAAATTTCGGAAAATCTTTTAGGAGAAATGTTTTTATTTAATAGTGAAGGGATTATAGAATTTTCTTCTGACAAAATGGAAGAAAAACTTGAAAAATATCTTTTAGAGGAAGATATTAAAAATCAGTTATTATCAGCAGATAAAACAGAATCAGAATTAAAAAAAATTAAGCTTGATAAAAATAATCAAATAGAATTTTTCCTGGAGCCAGTTCTGGATAAACCACACCTTACAGTTTTTGGAGCAGGGCATATAGCCCAGCCTCTTGTAAAAATTTGTAGTTTGCTGGATTTCAGCATTACAGTTGTAGATGATAGGGAAGAATTTTTAAATTTTAATAATTTTCCAACAGCTGATCAGCTGCTTCCCTTACCTTATAAAGAGTTTTTTGCAAATGCCAATATAAAAGAAAATGATTTTCTAGTGATTGTAACAAGGGGACATCAATATGATTATCAGGTTTTAAAAAATGTAATTAATTCACAAGCAAAATATATAGGTATGATTGGCAGTTCTAGAAAGATAAAAACAGTTTATGATCAATTAAGAGAAGATGGTATTAGCGATGATAAGTTGAAAGAGGTTCATGCACCTATTGGTCTTGAAATCGGAAGTGAAACACCTGCCGAAATTGCAGTGGCTATTGCAGCAGAAATAATTGCTGTCAGGAGGGATAAATAGTGAGGAAAGAGGTTTTAGAGAAGATTATTGGGTATAAAGAAAAGGGTCTCAAAATTGCTAGGGTATTTATTATTCAGGCTAAAAGCTCTTCCCCCCGAAATACAGGTACGGAAATGATCGTGACTGAAGAGGGTGAAACCTTTGGCACAATTGGTGGAGGCAGTGATGAGAAAAAGGCTGTAGAACATGCTCAGCAATTAATTCAAAAAAACAGGTCTGATAAACTTAAATTAACCCTTACCCGTAAAGAAGCAGCAGAAATTGGTTGGGTTTGCGGGGGACAGATAGATATTTTTATTCAGGTCATTTAATAATATTAATGATAACTTATAATTTTAATTTTGCTAAAAAAAGTAATAGTTTTATATTAATTACTCGATAAATAAAATTGACAATATTACTAAACATTGATATAATTTTAAGAAAATCGAGGTCAAATGGAGGATAATAATGTATCCAAAAATTTTAATTACATCTTATAAAATCCCAAGTTCAAAAATGGGTGAAAGTTATAAACTTTATGGTATAGAATTTAGTGTTATTACTCAGGATTATTCAGATTCATTAAGTCTTGCAGGTGCAATTCCAGTTCTGATGCCGCATTTAGAAGCAAGGATAGATGATGATGAATATATTACAGAGGTTTTAAAAAGTGTTGATGGGATTGTATTACCGGGAGGCAGCGATATTGATCCCGCTTTATATAATTCTTACCCCCAAAAAAACCTTGGAGATATTTCACCAGAGAGAGATCGTTGGGAATTAAAATTACTAAAAAAGGCTATTGATTTAAAAAAGCCAATCCTGGGTATATGTAGGGGTTTTCAGCTGATAAATATTTATTATGGTGGTTCACTAAAAGTTGATGTTTGCGGCACAAATGTAGAAAGTAAAATTCCACATATGGCAACAATGGTACCTAAATATTATAAAACTCATAAAATCAATATTAAATCTGGAACTAGATTGGCAAAAATATTTGAAGGAAAAGATATTGCTGTAAACAGCTATCACCATCAGGCAGTAAGAGATGTCGGTGAAAATCTAGTTGTTGCAGCGGCAGCACCAGATGGAGTAGTAGAAGCTGTTGAAGATCCTAATTATCCTTATATGCTGGGTGTTCAGTGGCATCCTGAAATGATGGCATATAAAGATGCAGATCAATTAAATTTATTTAAAGACTTTGTTGATTTTGTTGATGAACAGAAAGAAGACAAAAACTAAATTTCGTAGGTTAAATAATTCGAGGAGGTAGTAATATGAAAAATAAGATTTTAGTTTTATTATTTTTAGCGGTTTTTTTAGCAGCTTCATTCAGCACAGTTCTGGCACAGGACAATGAGACTTTTGTTATGGGTATCGAAGATGAAATCAGCAATTTAGATCCAGGTGAAACGACAATTTCTGTAAATGAGAGAGTAGCATCATTAATATTTGATGGCCTAGTAGAATATGGAGAAAATAACAGAATTGTTCCAGGTATTGCAGAAGATTGGACTGTTTCTGATAATGGTTTGGAATATACCTTTAATTTAAGAGAAGGTGTTATGTTTCATAATGGAAAAGAATTAACTGCAGAAGATGTTCAATACACTTATGAGAGGATATTAGATCCAGATTTTGGTTCAGGATTGAGAGCTAAGGTGGCATCTATTGAAGATATCGAAGTTATTGATGATTATACAGTTAAGTTTACTTTAAGTGAACCATATGCACCATTTATTCTTGGTATGACTTTTGGAATCGTTCCTAAAGCATATGTTGAAGAGGTTGGAGATGAAGAACTCGGTAGAAATCCAATTGGTGCAGGACCATTTAAACTTGAAGAATGGGATACAGGCAATAGAATGGTACTCTCGGCCTTTGAAGATCACTGGAATAAAGTTCCTAAGTTAAAGACTGTTATTATTAGACCAATTACTGAAACTGCAACACAGGCAATGGAATTGCGCAGTGGAGGAATTGATTTTGGAGTGAATCTTGATGTAGGTCAGCTTGATTCATTTATGGGCAATGATAATTTCAAGGTTAAAACAGCTGCTGGTGCAGGTATTAATTTCTTAGGCTTTAATTTTGATATGGGACCTACAAATGAACTTAAATTCAGACAGGCTGTTTTAGAGGCAGTACCATTTGATCAGATGATTCCACAGATCTTTGGTATTAAAGGAGAAAGAGCTTACTCAATGCTTCCGCCTACACTTTGGCCTGATGATAGTGAATATCTAAAAGAAAATGCTGTTAAGTTTAATCCAGAGGCGGCAGCACAAAAATTTGAAGAGTTAAAAGCTGATGGAGTTATTCCTGATGATTATGTTGCTGAAGTTTATGTATCTAACAGCAGGCCAAATCAAGTTAAAACTGCAGAAGCAATGGTAACTGCTTTAAATCAAGCCGGATTAAATTCTGAAGTTAACTCGATGGAATTTGGTACAATGTGGGATATGCTTGGTAGAGGAGAAATAGGTATTTTCTTCCTCAGATTTGTGTCTGATCCAGATCCAGATTACTGGCTCTATCGTTTCTTTAAGTCTGACGGTTCTTTAAATAGAGCTTTTTATGAAAATGAAGATGTTGACCAGTGGCTTGAAGAAGCAAGGATGACATCTGTTCAGGAAGAAAGAGAAGAGTTATATACAAAAGTTCTGAGGAAAGTTTTAACTGAAGATCTTGTTTTCCATCCTCTAGCTCATTCAACCCAGATTTATGTAATGCAGGATGAAGTTCAGGGATTAGAACCAGGAAACTCACTCTTGATTCCACTTGTAACTCCGACTGCAAATGTATATAAAGAATAGCTGTTAAAAAAAGTCATATAATATATAGCTATTGAAAATTCTTTTAAATAAGTATGCAGGTAGAATTTACTATCTGCATACTCTTTTTTAGAAAGAGGTGAATTTCTTGTTTGCATATATTATAAAGCGCCTTTTATGGTTGATTCCGGTATTGATAGGAGTTTCTTTAATATTATTTGTGATTATGGAAATGGTGCCGGGAGATCCTGCATCTATTATGCTTGGAACTAATATTACCCCTGAAGCGGTCGAAGCGCTGAATGAAAAATTTGGCTTTAATGAACCATTTCACGTTCGTTATTTTTTGATGCTCAAAAACTTTATTACTGGAGAACTAGATTCTATATATTATAATGATCAGGTGTTAAACATAATTAGCCGCCGTCTGACTGCAACAGTTGAACTAGGGGTTTTGTCTCTGTTGATTGCAGTTCTTGTTGCGATTCCGACTGGTGTTATTGCAGCAGTAAAGAAGAATTCCATTTTTGACCTGGTCAGCATGTTTGTTGCGACTATAGGTATTTCTGTGCCCGCTTTTTTTACTGGTATTATATTTATATATATTTTTTCTGTTTACATACCAATCTTGCCTTCTTCAGGTTATGGAGGTCGTTTCTGGACACTAAGTGGTTTGAGGCATTTGATCTTACCTTCATTTGCTTTAAGTACTGTTATGATTGCAAGTACCAGCAGATTAACCAGATCAGCTATGCTTGATATTATGAAAGAAGATTATCTTGTTACAGCCCGTTCTAAGGGAGTTGCGGAAAAGAAAATTATATTAAAACATGCTTTTCGTAATGCTTTGATTCCTATTATCACCAATATAGGTAATCAGCTGGCAATGATGTTTGGAGGGGCAATATTAATTGAATCCGTTTTTGCTTGGCCTGGTGTAGGTAGACTTGCAGTAAAAGCTGTAGAATATAGAGACCAACCGCTGGTATTTGGATCAATATTAATTTTATCTATACTTTATGTAACTGTAAATCTGCTGGTGGATTTGCTTTATGTTTTTATAAATCCACGTATAAGTTATAAATAGTCAGGAATCGAGGTGTAGAGATTTGAAAAAGAGATTTATTTATATAATGTTATTAATTATTCAGCTGTATATTAATTATAAAAATTGGATTATTGAAGAGAAAGTATGGGGGAATTTAGAAATTCAGGTTGCAACTATTACTTCTGTGATCATAATTTCAGCCCTGCTAGTTCTAATCTTTAAAAAAGATCTATTTTCTTCTCTTAAAGAAAATGATCTTTTTCTAAAAACCTGGAAAGAATTTAATAAAAGTCTAGGTGGCAAAATTGCATTAATTGTGCTTGCTTTCATATTTTACTCGGCATTTATGGCCCCATTTATTGCACCTTATTCTCCAACCGCAATAGATTACAGTAATATGAACTACACGGCTCCTTCTTCGGTTCACTGGTTTGGAACTGATGATTTTGGCCGTGATATATTGTCGAGAGTATTGTATGGAGCAAGAATTGCACTAGGAGTTGGGTTTGCTGCTGTTTTAGTGAATGCAAGTCTTGGTGTTACACTTGGCTTGATTGCTGGATATTATGGTGGAAAAGCTGATATGATTATTATGCGTTTAATTGAAATCTGGAACTCAATTCCATTTATACTTCTCGCTCTTGCAATAATCTCTGCTCTTGGTAAAGGTATGGTTAATATAATTATTGCAGTTGGTGTTACAGGATTGATCAACTTTTCGCGTCTAACGAGGTCAATTGTACTACAGATAAAAGAAAAAGAATACATTCTGGCTGCCAGAGCTCTTGGCTCAAGTGATTTTAGAATTTTATTTAAACATGTACTTCCAAATTCTATTTCTTCTTTGATTGTACTTGCTACATTAAGGATTGGTATTTCGATATTGGTAGTTGCAGGTTTGAGCTTTTTAGGCCTGGGAATACAGCCGCCGACATCAGCCTGGGGAACAATGTTAAATAGAGGACAGGAATATCTTATTCAAGCTCCTTGGATGTCTATATTTCCCGGTCTTGCAATTATTATAACAGTTCTCAGTTTCAATATGCTTGGTGATGCTCTTAGAGATGCTTTAGATCCAAGACAGCTTGACTAGCATTTTGAAAGAAAGGATGTTTGATTGAACTTGAATAATACTTACAGTGAAGATTACAACCTAGATAATAATTCTATAAAAAATGGATTTAAAGATGCTTTTCCTATAGTATTAGGATATTTACCAATTGGCATGGCTTTTGGGATGCTTGCAGTAAAAAAAGGACTTACAGCTCTGCAGACTACAGCCATGTCCATTTTTGTTTTTGCCGGCTCAGCACAGCTTGTATCTATTGAGATGATTGATGTGGGAGCTGGAGCTGCTGCTGTAATTGCCATGACTTTTTTAGTTAATCTTCGCCATCTTTTATTATCTGCTTCTTTAAGCCTTCATTTACGCAATTTGCCGGCTTATTATTATCCTTTTTTGGGTTTTATAATTACTGATGAGTCATTTGCAGTGGCCTCTGCTAAAATAGATAATCACAAAGATAAAAAATGGTATTTTTTATCACTAGGACTTACTGCTTATTCAGGTTGGGTATTCAGTTCAGGTCTTGGTGCTTTTTTAACTGAGTATATACCATTTAATACTGGTGGTGGACTTGATTTTGTACTGCCGGCAATGTTTATAGTATTACTTGTTATACAGATCAGCAGCAGAGTAGAAGTTATTACTGCTGCAGCTGCAGGAATACTTTCTCTAGTATTTGCATTGACAATTGACGGCAGCTGGAATATAATTTTAGCAACAGTTGCAGCAGCTTTTCTGGGGGTGTATCTGGATGGAGAGTAGTAAATATATTTATATGATTGCAGGTATGCTGTTCGTTACTTTTTTACCTCGTTTTTTGCCTCTTATGTTTTTAAGCAACAAAAATTTGCCAGATAATGTTATCAGGTGGTTGAGTTTTATACCGGCTGCTGTACTTTCTGCGCTTCTTGCACCTGCACTTCTCCTTGATGAGGGCAGCCTATATTTATCATTAGAAAACACGGCATTACTTGCCTTTATTCCAACTTTGGTACTTGCTTATAAGACGAAAAACATTTTTTATACAGTAAGTGGTGGATTAATTTTTTATTTAATAATAGATATTATATTTTGATTATATTTGGATTTTTTTTAGTAATTAACATGAGTAAAGAAAATGAGATAAATAATTGGGGGGAAATATTTATGGAAATTAAAGTTGATCTTTTCAGTGATACGGGGACAAGACCTTCTCAAGATATGCGGAGATTTATGGCAGAAGCTGAAGTGGGGGATGAACAATTAGGTGAAGATCCAAGTGTAAATAGACTCTGCCGGATGACTGCAGAAATGTTGGGTAAGGATGATGCAATTTATTTACCATCAGGATTAATGGCTAATCAAATTTCTTTTGCAGTACATACTCAACCGGGAGATGAAGTTATAATGCACGAGACTGCTCATCCCATTCATTATGAAAGTGCAGCTTTATCAGTTATTTCCGGAGCATCTATTAGAACTCTAGGTGGTGAAGGTGGGATTTTTACAGCAGAAGATCTCAAATCTGCAGTAAGAGATGATGATTATCATAGCCCACAGAGCAAAGTTGTTTCTATCGAACAGACAACTAATCTAGGTGGAGGGCGTATTTGGCCATTAAAGAGGATAAAAGAAATTGCAGAAGCAGCTCAAGAAAAAAATTTAAAAATGCACATGGATGGTGCCAGAATGCTTAATGCAGCAGTTGCTTCTGGTATAGAACCGCTTGATTATGCTCAGTATTTTGACTCTGTTTGGATTGATTTGAGTAAGGGGCTTGGAGCACCAGTTGGTTCAGTTCTAGCAGGTTCAGCTGAATTTATAGAAAAAGCTCGATTCTGGAAGCAGAGATTGGGTGGAGCTATGAGACAGGCTGGAATAATTGCTGCTGGAGGAATATTTGCACTTGAACATAATGTTTCTCGTCTAACTGAGGATCATGAGCATGCTAAAATGCTGGCTAAAACTATTGCTGATCAGCCTGGGTTAAAAATTGATCCTGATAAGGTTGAGACAAATATTGTTCTATTTTCTACTGCTGATGGCAAAAGCGATTTATTTGCTGATGAGCTGTTAAAACAAGGTATAAGGGTGAGTAGACTTGAAGGAATGCTTAGAGCTGTAACACATCTTGATATTAGTAGAGAAGATATTCGATATACAGTAAAAACCATTGAAAAAACTGCAAAAGATATTTTTTAATATTAAATTTTATTAGAAATAAGGCAGGATTTTAGCTTTTTGTCAAGAATATTTAAATATGACTTAAATATTAAAAAACAAATTTAATTTAAATTAAAAAGAGGAGAGTGAGAGTCCAATGGAACAGGTGTATGAACAAAAGCGTGAACAACTTCTTAGTGATCTCAGTGATATGAGCGAAGTAGCAGAGGATATGCTGCAGAAGGTAATTAAGGCTCTTGATAAAATTGATACAGATACAGCAAAAGATATAATCAATCGAGATGATATTTTAGATAATTATAAAATTACGATTGAAGAAGAAGTTTCGCGCTTGTTAACCCTGGATCAACCCCTGGCATCTGATACCTGGTTTTGTATTGCAATGGTCAAAATTGCTGGTGACTTAGAGAGAATTGGAGATCATGCAACTAATATTGCGGAAACTTTACTTGAATTAAAACATGATGGCATTATGTCACCGTTAGTTATGATTCCAGAACTTGCAGATATTGTTACCGATATGCTTGATGTAGTTTTAGAATCTTTTTCAACCAGGAATGCCGATTTGGCTGAAGCAGCATGCAGGATGGACGAAAAGGCCGATCATCTTTATGAAGAGATTTATCAAAAAGGTATAAAAATGATGACTGAGAAAGAAGATAAGAAAACTATTCAACGAGTTGTAAAACATATTAACTTGGCAAAATCATTAGAAAGAGTTGGGGACCATGCAACAAATATAGGTGAGGAAACCATATTTATTGTTACTGGTAAGAGAGTGAAATATTAATTTTTATTTTTTTATAACAAACAAAGTATTGGAGTAACAACTTTATTTGAGTTTTGACTTTAGAGTTCTGATAAAACAGTAATAATTAAATAATTAAAAATGACTTAAAAGGGCCTGATATTTCAAATAGGGCCCTTTTCGATTTTCTTCTAGATATTTGAGTTAAATATCTAAAAAATATATCAATGGTTAAATTTACTTCTTTGGTACTGAATTAATAATTGCTTTTTGTACAACAGAAGCAGCAGCAGTACCAACCTGATTGATATCTGCTTGAACTTTATTTGAAGCAAGAGTAAATACAGTGTCTCCATCCAGTAATGTATGAACAGGATAAATAGTTCTTGTCAGTCCACTGTGGGCCATCATTGCTACCCTATTTGCTTCACTCTTATTTAAAACTCCATTTGTTGCAACAACAATAAGAGTGGTATTTTCTCGAATAAAACCTAGATTTAGATCATCATTATTCAATATCAAATTTTCTGTATCGATAAAATCTCCTCTGTCATTTTTAGCCCCTGCAATGATTTTGTTTTTTGCTGGGTCTTTTATATCTCCAAAAGCATTGACAACTGCAAGTGCAGCTGTAATCAAATCTCCGGTTTTGACCGCTGCATGTCCCAACAAAGTTTTGCTTGCATTTTTGATACCATTAATTTTTCCACATGCTGCCCCTGCTGCAGCACCGACAGCTTTTGCAGTTAAAGGTCCATTTGAGGCATTTTTTGCTGCCTGATAAGCCATCTCTTGATCTGGTTTTTCGTTTGATATATATTCAAGATCATAAATGGCAGCGGAAGGTATTATTGGAACAACTCCACCTGCTGTTTTAAATCCAATATTTTTTTCAGCTAGATATTTCATAATTCCCCCAGCAGCATCAAGTCCAAAAGCACTACCCCCAGTAAGGAATACTGCATTAGCTTGTGATACTACAGCTTCTGAACTAGTTAGAGCTATTTCTCTAGTTGCTGGAGCAGCTCCTCTAACTTCTGCACCAATAGTAAAATTTTCTTTACTACAGAGTACAACAGTACAGCCAGTACCTTTTTCGATGTCTTCCGCATTACCAACTTTAATTCCATTAACAGCAGTTAGATCATTATTCATAATATTCCCCCTCAAAAATATTATATCATTATAAAATTATTTAGCCAATTACAAAGAAAATTTCACTCATATAATTAAAGTGATATTGCTTATTTTAAGCAGGAAATAACATTTTTATATCCAATATATAAAGTAGAAGAAATTATTTTTTAAAAAAACATGGAGGTGGCATTGTGAATTTCAAAAAATTATCTTTAAGTCTAATTACTCTGCTTTTAGTGGTGACTTTATCTTTTACTGCTTTGGCGGAAGAAGTGGAACTTCGTATTTATCACATTAATGATGTGCATTCCAGAGTAGAAGAAGGAAGCTATTCAGGGATGGGTTATGCGAAAATATCTACTCTTATTGATCAGGGCAGAAAAGAAAAAGAGAATGTACTCTTTTTAGATGCAGGAGATTCTTTTCATGGACAGATTATTGCCAATATTAATGAGGGTGAATCAATTGCCTATCTTTTAAACTTGATGGACCTTGATGCACTTACACTTGGAAATCATGACTTTAATTATGGCCAGGATAGACTAACAGAACTGTCATATATAACAGATTTTCCATTATTAGCTGCTAATTTAGAAAGAGATGATGGTAATAAGATCAAATATAAAGATGACTATTTAATCAAAGAATATGATGGTTTGAAAGTTGGTATTTTTGGTCTGGCTACCCCGGAGACAAGTTATAAAACTCATCCTAAAAATGTTGTAGGATTAAATTTTAAAGATCCTGCAGCTGTAGCTCAAGAAATGGTTGATGAATTAAGAGATGAGGTAGACGTACTTATAGCACTTGCTCACCTTGGTATAAGTAAAGAAAGTGAATATACCAGTATAGATGTTGCTGAGAAAGTTGATGGCATAGATTTTATAATTGATGGACACAGTCATAATGTTCTTCCATATGGACAGCTAGTTAATGATACAATGATACTGCAGGCTGGAGAGTATGCTAAAAATCTTGGTATGGTAGATTTAACAGTTGATAATGGTGAAATAACAGATATGAAAGTCTCAATGTTAACTAAGGAAATGGCAGAGGATGTAAAGCCTGATCCAATTATAGAATTGGTTGTTGAGAGATTGAATAGAGCAAATGAGAAAATCACTTCTCAAGTGGTAGGTTCTACACAGGTTGAACTTGTTGGTGAAAGAGGACAGGTTAGAACTGGTGAAACAAATCTGGGTAATCTAATCACAGATGCTATGAAGTGGAAACTTGATGCTGATGCAGCTATAACAAATGGTGGAGGTATCAGAGCTTCTATAGATAGTGGTGAGATAACTCAGGGTGAAGTAATTACTGTACTTCCTTTTGGTAATACTGCAATGGCGATAGAATTAAGTGGTGCTGATCTTAAAGCGGCTCTTGAACACGGAGTTTCTCAATATCCAGCAACAGAAGGATTATTCCCACAGGTATCTGGGATTGAATTTACTTTTGATGATGATGCCGAACCAGGTAATAGAGTTCAAGAAGTGTGGGTTGGTGGAGAGCCACTTAATGAAAATGAAGACTATGTAGTTGTAACAAATGACTTTATGAAAGCCGGTGGAGACGGATATTCAATGTTTACTGATGCTCCAATAGTTAGAGAAGCTGGTGGACTTGAAGAAGTAGTAATGGAATACATTGAAGAAACCGGACCAGTAGCCCCAGAGGTTGAAGGCAGGATTACTGTAGAATAGCTGATAATTAGACTTGATTTAAATGCCTTTGAGTTTAAAATCCAATATAAATTATAAACTAGAGAGTGTTTGCTGCCTGATTTTGCAGTAGGCACTTTCTTTCTTTGTGAAGATATTTCTGCTATAATAATAATACTTATGGGACAAATCAATTAGAAATTATTAATTATATATTTTTATCGTCAGAAAAGAATGTTAAAAAAAGATTGACTGCATCATGGACATTAAAAGATTTTTTAATAAATAATTATTGAGGAGTAAAATATGAAACAAAATGAAAATTTACATTCTGAAAAAAATTCAGCTGGCAAAAATGAAGAAAAAAAGAGAAATGCATTAAATAGAGATCAATTTATGGTTATTTCGAAAGATGATATGAGAAAGAGAGGCTGGAAACAGCTTGACTTTATAATTATCAGTGGGGATGCATATCTTGATCATCCTTCTTTTGGTACTGCGATTATTGCAAGAGTTTTAGAAGATGCCGGATATAAAGTTGGAATTATAGCCCAACCTGACTGGAGAGATGTTCAGGACTTTAAAAAGCTTGGAGAACCCAAATATGCTTTTTTAGTAACTTCAGGAAATATGGATTCAATGGTCAACCACTATTCTGTTTCAAAACACAGAAGAAGCTATGACAACTATTCACCGGGTGGAAAACGTGGTTTAAGGCCAGATAGAGCTGTAATTGTATACAGTAATAAAATTAGAGAAGCTTATGCAGATACTGCAGTAATTATTGGAGGCATAGAAGCAAGTTTAAGGCGTTTTGCATATTATGATTACTGGGATGATAGTGTGCGTAGATCTATTTTATTTGACAGCAGAGCCGACCTCTTAGTTTATGGAATGGGAGAAAAACAGATTTTGAAAATTGCTGAGAATTTAGAAGCGGGTCTGGATATACAATATATTAATTATCTGCCTGGGACTGCTTTCATTGCTGACAGTCTGGAAAACTTATATGATTATGAGATGATTCCCTCATATGACAAAGTAACAAAAAGTGAAAAACAGTATGCTTATGCATATAAATTGGAATATTTAGAACAGGACCCTGTGCGAGGTAAAATGCTTGTTCAGCAGCATAATAACCGTTATTTAGTTCAAAATCCACCCGCTGAGCCATTAAGTCAGGAAGAAATGGACCATGTTTATTCACTACCTTATCAGCGAGATTATCATCCTGTTTATGAAAAGGATGGTGGAGTTCCTGCAATAAAAGAAGTTAAATTTTCTCTTGTAAGTTCACGCGGCTGTTTTGGAGCCTGTTCTTTTTGCGCCATCTCGTTTCATCAGGGAAAAATGATGACAGCAAGAAGCAAAGAATCTTTACTTCAAGAAGTGAAAAAAATTATAGAAATGCCTGATTTTAAAGGCTATATTCATGATCTGGGTGGTCCTACTGCTAATTTTAGACAGCCATCATGTACAGCCCAGCTTTCTCGCGGACTTTGTAAGGGGAAAGAATGTCTTTTTCCTGAACCATGTTCTCAATTGGAAGTTGATCACAGTGAATATTTTGAAATTTTAAGAGCAATTAAGGAACTTCCAGAAGTAAAAAAAGTATTTGTTCGTTCTGGTATACGCTATGATTATTTATTAGAAGATGATCAAAGCCGCAGTTATCTTAAAGAACTCTGCAAAAATCATGTTAGTGGTCAGCTTAAAGCCGCGCCAGAACATGTTTCTGATAGAGTCTTAAATTATATGGGAAAACCAGGTATAGAAGTATTCGATGAATTTAGGGATAAGTTTTATAAAGTTAATAGAGAACTCAACAAAGAACAGTATTTAATACCGTACTTTATTTCGAGTCATCCTGGGAGTACACTCGAAGATGCTGTAAAACTGGCAGAATATCTGCGTGATATAAATCATCATCCAGATCAGGTTCAGGATTTTTATCCTACCCCTGGTACTATGTCAACTGCAATGTATTATAGTGGTTATGATCCAAGAACTATGGAAAAAGTATATACAGCTAAATCTCCTGAGGCTAAAAAAATGCAGAGAGCTTTACTGCAGTATCACAAAAAAAGAAACCACAAACTGGTTAGAAAAGCTTTAAAGATGGCAGGAAGAAAAGATCTTATTGGTCATCACAGAGATGCTTTAGTTCCTCCTCCAGGTTAAGGGATATAATTAGAGGGTTTTCTTCTTGATTCAAGAATATATTTATTTAAGTAGATATATAACCTAGTTTTAATACCAGAGCAGAATAACAGCAGATATAAAATTAAATGAAAAAGGAGTATTAAAATGAGTACTTTAACTAAAGATGATAAATATAAAATATTGCTGAATAATTTAAAAGAGCTTTCTCCTTTTGTGATTGCTTTTTCCGGTGGAGTTGATAGTACATTTTTAACTGCAGCAGCTCAAAAAGCAGGCGCAGATTTTGAGGCAGTAACAGTTAACACACCATTTGTTCCTGATAGAGAATTAAATGAGGTGGAAGAAATCGTGAGAAATCTTGATTTTGCCCATAAAGAAATAGAAATAGGACTATTGGAACTTGAGGAAGCTTTAAAAAATAATCCAGAAAGGTGTTATTACTGCAAAAAAATTATATTTTCTAAAATAAAAGAATATGCAGGAAATATGACTATTATCGAGGGATCAAATCTTGATGATAGTTCTGATTATCGGCCAGGAAGAAGAGCATTGAAAGAACTGAATGTAAAAAGCCCCTTATTAAATGCTGGACTTCACAAAAAAGAAATAAGGGATTTGTCCAAAGAAATGAATCTTTCAACCTGGGATAAACCATCTCTTTCCTGTTTGGCAGCTAGGATATCATATAATAATAAGATTACTGAAGAAAATCTAGAAAAAATAGAGCTTGCTGAAGAATTAATGAGACGAAATGGATTTGTTAATTTCAGGGTTAGAGATCATAATAATTTAGCAAGAATAGAGCTTGGTAATTCTGATAGAGAAAAAATACTTGATATTGAATTGATGGATAAAATATCAGACAGGCTGCAGAAGTTAGGATTTCAGTATGTAACTTTAGATTTATCAGAATATCAAAGCGGCAGCATGAATAAGGAAATTTTGGAGGAAGAAAATGTATAAAAAGCAGTTGAAAGAAATATTAAAAAAAGTAAAAAATCAAGAAATTGATGTAGATGAGGCAGCAGAATCTTTAAAAGACCTTCCTTACAAAGATCTTGGATTCGCAAGGGTTGATCATCATAGAAGCATCCGAAATGGCTATCCTGAGGTTATTTATTGTGAGGGTAAGTCACTTGATGAAATAGAAGGTATAGTTAAAGAGATGCTCAGAAATGAGAGCAATATACTTGCCAGCAGAGCCAACCAAGAAATTTATCAGCGAATAAAAAAAATAGCTCCAGAAGCTGAATATCATGAACGATCTAAAATGATATTTATTGAAAAACAAAAAATCGAAAAAAACAATAGTAAAATTCTGGTTGTTAGTGGAGGTACATCTGATATTCCTGTAGCGGAAGAGGCTGTCGTAACTGCAGAAGCTCTAGGTAATAATGTAGAAACACTTTATGATGTTGGTGTAGCCGGTCTGCACCGTCTTTTAGGAAGCCTGGATAAGCTTGATGAAGCAGATGTTATAATAACTGTTGCGGGCATGGAAGGTGCACTAGCCAGTGTAGTTGGTGGGCTTGTTGATAAACCGGTCATTGCAGTTCCAACTAGTGTCGGTTATGGAGCGAATTTCGGCGGTGTATCAGCTCTGCTGACAATGATCAACAGCTGTGCGAGTGGTATTGGTGTTGTTAATATTGATAATGGTTTTGGTGCAGCTTATCTTGCAAGTACCATAATACTGCAGATTGAAAAAGCTCGAAAGGAAGGATAATATATGTCTAAAATTTTATATTTCGATATTCATTCTGGAATAAGTGGTGATATGACAATTGGAGCATTACTGGATCTTGAAGTAGAAACAGATGATTTTTTAAGGGAATTAGATAAGTTAAATCTTTCAGGTTATCAAATAGAGATCTCTCAGGTTCAGAAAAATGGAATCACTGCTTCAGATTTTAAAGTTATTTTAGAAAATGAAAAACATCCTGACCATCTTCATGACCACGGTGAACATGCTCATGACCACCATCATCAAGATGGCTGTACAGGTTGTGGTAATCATGAGCATGAACATTCAGAACATGACCATAAAAATCACAATCATGCTGAACATTCTCATGGAGAAGATGCTCATAAGCATGGTCATCAAAGTCATTCTGGAGATTCACATAAAAACCGTAATTTTAGTGATATCAAAGAATTAATCAATAAAAGTGAACTTAATGAAAATGTAAAAAAGCTGAGCAAAGAAATATTTAAGCATGTTGCAGAAGCAGAAGCAAAAGTACATGCGAAAAGCATAGAAGAAGTTCATTTTCATGAAGTAGGTGCTGTAGATTCAATTATAGATATTGTAGGTACAGCAATTTTAATTGATATAATATCACCTGATAATATTTATTCTTCAGCAGTTCCACTTGGTACGGGGCTTGTTGATACTGCTCATGGGACAATACCAGTACCGGCTCCTGCGACAATAGAAATACTAAGAGATGTTCCTGTTTATTCTACAGGTATAAGGAGTGAATTGGTTACACCTACTGGTGCTGCAATTATCAAAACATTAGCTGAAGAATTTATAAATATGCCTGAGCTAGAAATAAAAAAGATCGGCTATGGTTCTGGGAAAAAGAATTTAGAAGCAGCTAATTTGCTGCGTATTTATGAGGCTGAAGGAGTTAAAAAAAAACGGAAGATGATTTAATAATTTTAGAAAGCAATATTGATGATATGAGTGGAGAAATTTATTCTTATCTTTTCCCCAAATTATTTAAAAATGGTGCTAAAGATGTTTATATAAGCAATATATTGATGAAAAAAAACCGTCCAGCACATAAGTTAAATGTACTCTGCAGCAGAAAAGATCAGGAAAAAATGAAAAAAATAATTTATAAAGAAACTACGACCCTGGGAATAAGACAAATTAATATTAAAAGAAGCTGTCTTGAGAGGAAGTATCATAAATTAAAATCATCTTTAGGAGATGTAACTATTAAAGCTGCTTATTATAATGGTGATTTGATTAAATTTTCTCCAGAATATGATGAGTGTGCAGAAATAGCTGAAGAAAAAGATTTAGCTTTGAGAGAGGTATTTGCTATTTTAAATAAAGAGGTTTCTGAAAATCTATTTATTTAATAAATAATTCTATAGATAGCCTTATATTTTTAGTTTACAAAAAGATTAAATATAGTTTACTCAATATAGAAAAATTAGATCATGATGTGAAAATAACCCTGCATATTTTAATGCAGGGTTATTTTTTTGCAGGATAAATTAAAGTTGTGAAGAATAATAGTAGTAACACGAAAAATTTTTTTGTGCTACCAAGAATAAGGAGGTTCTATAATTGTCTGAACTAAAAAGATTTGGTGTATCTATTGATGAGAGATTGCTGCAGAGATTTGATGATGTTAATGCTGGAATCTATAATAATCGCTCAGAAGCTATTAGAGATCTAATTAGAGAGCGGATTATTGAAGCTGAAAATGAAGCAGAAGAAGAAACGGTTGTTGGTACTCTAACAGTTATTTATAATCATCACAAAAAGGGATTAACAGATAAAATGAATCAACTGCAGCATGATTACCACTGTTTATTTAAATCAAATTTACATCTTCATTTAGATTCGGAGTTTTGTTTAGAAGTCATAGTTGTTGAAGGCCGTTATTATAAGCTAAAAGAAATAAGCTCAAAAATAATAGCTTTAAAAGGTGTAAAACATGGAAAATTGACTGTGACTAATCTAAAGGGTGTGAAAAACTAATTTATGATTAAACAAATTAATAATTTGAAGAACAAAATTTGGGCTAAAAATTATAGATTGATCTTTTTAACAGTACTGATATTTTTACTAGTATCTTGTTCAACTGCTTTTGCTGTAAATATTACGGACCGGGCCGGTAGAGAAGTAGAAATACCGGAGAACATTGAAAGAATTGCAGCCGTTGGACCTGGAGCACTTCGACTTGTAGTTTATCTTGAAGCAGAAAATATGGTAGTAGGTATAGAGGAATTTGAAAGAAGAAACCAGAAGAGACCATATATTTTGGCACATCCAGAATTAACAGAACTGCCGGTGATTGGACCACAATTTGGTGGTGATCCAGAATTAATTGCTGCTGTAGATCCAGATGTTGTTTTTGCTTCATATATGTCTGAAGATGAATTAAATAATTTATCTGCAAAAACTGCTATCCCGGTTTTATCAATAAATGATGGGAAAGCAGGTTCGATGACAGAAAAAGATCTTTTTGCTTCATTGGATTTTATGGCCTCAATATTAAACAAGGGAGTCAGAGCAGCTGAATTTAAAGAAATGTTTTTGAATTATAAAAAAGACTTAATGAATAGGGCATCAAATTTTAAAGCCGAAAAAAATAACAAGGAATTTTATATAGGTGGAATCGGCAGCAGAGGAGCACAGGGTTTAACCTCTACTGAAGCTGGCTATCCACCATTTGAATATTTAGCTTTAAAAAATATTATTGAATTCGAAAGAAAAAGGAATTTTACTATAAGCAAAGAGGAATTACTTATCAGAGATCCGGATATAATATTTATTGATCAAGGTGGCTTAGAACTGGTTAAAAATGATCTCAAGCGTGAAGAATATTCTTATCTTAAGGCATTTAGAAATAATGAGATATATGAACTGCTGCCATATAATCACTATACAACTAATTTTGCTACTATGTTTGCTGATGCATATTTTATCGGAGAAACAATTTTCTCTGGTGAATTTATTAAAGAAGATCCTTCAGTTAGAGCAGATCAAATTTATAAATCTTTTGTTGGTAAAGCAGTTTATAAAGAAATGGCAGATATTTTTGGTGGATTTTCAAAAAAGGAGTAATCTATGGAGGACTCAGCTCAATATCAAAAAAGTAAACTGTTAAAAAAAGAAAAGAAGATAAATACAAAGATTTATATCTTGACTTCTGTACTAATTTTACTGATAATTGCTGCTTCACTATACAGTCTTGTCTTTGGGGCTGTAAAAATAGAATTAAAACAGATTTTAAATGTTGTATTTAATGGTGAGAGGGGGAGTATATATAATATTCTCTGGAATATCCGTATGCCTTCTGTGCTGACAGCACTTGCAGCAGGAATGGGTTTAGCTTTGGCTGGTGCAGTTATGCAGAGTATTTTGAAAAACCCACTTGCTTCTCCGTTTACATTGGGTATATCACATGCTGCAGCATTTGGTGCTGCTTTTTCTATTGTATTAATTAATTCAGCAGAAATTGCAGCAAAGTTTCCATTTTTGGATGGATTATATATTCCATCATTTTTTGCCTTTTTATTTTCTCAAATGACTGTAGCTGTAGTTCTATTTATAAGTTATTACAATGAAGCTGCAGCAGAAACAATAGTCCTTGCTGGTATTGCTCTATCTTCACTTTTTACGGCAGGAACTACAGCACTTCAGTTTTTTGCTGATGATCAGGAGCTGGCCTCGGTAATCTACTGGACTTTCGGTGATCCCGGAAGGACAAGCTGGGAACAGCTATTTATTATTATATTTTTCTTAATGGTTATATTTATATATTTCATCTATAAAGGCTGGAATTATAGCATATTAAATGTAGGTGATGAGGTTGCAAATAGCTTAGGTGTTGATTCAAAAAAGATGAGGCTGAGCGCTATGACGGCAGCATCTATTTTAACATCTATAATAATTTCTTTTGTTGGTATTATTGGATTTATTGGATTAGTAACACCACATATAATCAGAAAAATTGCTGAAGGTAATCAGAGGCAGCTTTTTATCAATTCTGCCCTTACAGGTGGGCTTCTCTTGATAATATCAGATAATCTTGCCAGAACGGCTTTTAGACCTGTGGTTTTACCCGTTGGTGTACTAACAGCATTTTTAGGTGCTCCATTATTTATCTATCTAATTATCAGAGGGAGGCGGTACTGGTGATGTTAGATATTAAAAATCTTGAATTTAAATATGGGAAAGAAAGTGTTCTAAGAAATATAAGTTTTGAGGCTGGTGGAGGAGAGTTAATTATGCTTATTGGGCCAAATGGTTCAGGTAAGAGCACTCTTCTTAAATGTCTTACATCTTACCTTAAAGCAGATTCGGGAGAAATAAAAATATATGGTCAAGATATTGATTCATATAAAAAAAATGAATTAGCAGAACTCATAGCCTATGTACCTCAGCAGAAAGAATATAGTTTTCCGATGACTGTTTTTGAGACGATTTTGATGGGAAGAAAACCATACAGCAGCTGGGCAGCATCTGACAGAGATAAAGAAATAACAGCTGAAATTATTGCTGATTTAAACCTTGAAAATATTGCTTTTAAAAATATAAACGAGCTGAGTGGTGGTCAAAAGCAGAAGGCCTTTCTTGCCAGAGCTGCAGCACAGGAATCTGATATTGTTCTGCTTGATGAGCCAACAAATAATCTTGACCTAAAACATCAATTAGAGATTTTTGAACTCATAAAAAAAGAGGCAGCTTCTGGAAAAACAGTTATTGTCACTATGCATGATCTTGGTCTGGCAGGTCGTTTTGGAGAAAGAATTATCATGCTGAAAGAAGGGAAAATTTTTTCTGATGGAGCTAAAACATCATTAACTGCAGAGAAAATTAATGCAGTCTATGGTGTAGAAGTGAGTTTAAAAGAACATAATGGTAATCAATTAATTATTCCTGAAAAAATTGTCATCTGATTAAATGTATTTAAATATTTTAGATTTCTTAAAAGCTTTTTTGAACATAAAAAGAAGAGCTTGAGCTTCAATGCAAATTTATTAAATCATTTAGAATTCATAAAAGCTAAAAAACATTTATTAAAGTAAGGATGGGATAAAGATGGAAGTAAACAAAATAGGAGAAGTTAGAAGTAAATATAAAGAGCCAGTTGGCCCAGACGTGATGAGGAAGAGTAAAAGTATTATTGAAATCGAAGAAGAATATATAGATGGACTAGATAAAATAGAGGGTTATGATTATCTTCAGATTCTTTTTTATTTTCATAAATCAGAAGGTTATGATCTAATAAGTAAAAGAAGAAAGGGACCCGAAAGAGGTTTATTTACTTCTAGAAGTCCACGCAGACCAAGTCCAATTGGAATTACTACAGTAGAATTACTGAAGAGAGATGACAATAAGCTTCATGTTTATGGGCTTGATGCTATAGATGGAACTCCTGTTATTGATATAAAACCATATACTTCTTTTATGGATGAGCCCTCATTATCTCTTCAGAAAAAAACCCCTCGCTATCAGATCAATAAAATGATTAAATATCAGAATATGCATGATTTATTACTTAAAGCAGGAGAATTACATGGACATTACTGTCCCTATCTTGCACTTGGTGTGCTGGCAGCTTCGGATGCACTCAATAGATTATCTGTAGATAATGATGGAATGGAAGATTTGCTCGCTGTAGTGGAGACAAACAGCTGTTTTAGTGATGGTATTCAATACATAGCGGGTACTACTTTTGGTAATAATGCACTTGTTTATCGTGATTTTGGCAAAACTGCTGTAACATTTATTAATAGAACAGATGCAGATAAGAACATAAGATATTATCTGGAAGATTCAGACCTTATCAGCAGGGAATATCCAGAAGCAGACGAATTGTTTCAAAAAGTAATTACAGAGAGAAATGGCAGCAAAAAAGAGAAAGAAAATATGAAAAATATGTGGCAGGAGATAGCATTTGAGATAGTTGAAAATCATCCTGATAAGTATTTTAAGATTGAAGAAAATATTGATATAGAAATACCAGATTATGCACCTATTTTTGAAGATGAATACTGCAGCAGATGCGGAGAAAAACTTATGGCTGCAAAAGCTGTAAAAGCAAATAATAATATATTATGCAGAGACTGTGCCCAAAGCAAATATTATCAGCTTGACGGCAGAGGTATAGTGGAAAAAACCAATGATGATTAATGGCTCAATCTAGATCGAAATAATTAGCTAAGAATTTACTTTATATGATTTTTTAAATATAAGTTTAAATATAATTATTAAAATAGAAAGTCCGGCTGTGATGATTATTATATATTCAGGTCTGTTTAAGCTTAATTGAGCAGATATTATGCCAAAATATGCCCAGATAACTACCAAAGAAAAAGCAGTATCTTTAAATTTTTCGATTATCTTAATTGTGATATAGAGTCCAACCAGTAGTGCGAGTACAGCTGAAACAACTAAAAACTTATTTGGCCAGTCCTGTTTAAAGTAAACAAGTGTGACCATGAAATTAGCAAGTGAAGCTATAGTTACCCAGGCAGTATAGATGCTGAAGGGAAGTTTTATGCTGATATATTCGGCTGTTGAATAATTAGAAAAACTATTAACTCTTTTAAATATCGGAAATAAGAAAAGTGGAAGCAGTAGGATTACAAACATTGAGAAGTATATATACTGATAATGCCATAAAAAAATCCAGCTGATATTTGCGGCAGAAGCAGCTATTAAGTATGGCCCGGTACTAAAATTTTTCTTGATTTTTCCGCTGCCTATGAATTGATAGACTGCAAAGATAATCAATAATAAGTAAATTAAACCCCAGATAGAAAAAGTAAAACCTGCTGGTGTAAAAGGATTTTCATAATTAGCTGATACTTGGCCTGTATTTAAACCATTTATTGGGAGATAGTTTGCCAAAAAATTAATAAAAATTGTTAAAAAAACCGCAGCAGCATTTAAGGTTTTGAGCATAAAATTATTTTCTTTCATATTTATAACCTCCAGCATTGGAATTTGTTATTATGGATATGCAGAACTGTTTTTAAAATAATAAAATCAGCTATAATTTAAGTAATTACTTCTAATTAAATTATAATATTATTTTAGTGAAAAGTAAATAAAAGTTAAAAATGACATCTTTTAAAACCCCGGCTGAATTTAATAATTGATATTTTTATTTAATTAATTTTGGGTTGAATATTTTTTGCTATTTTAAATTAACACTGCTTCACTTGGCATATATAATTTTTTTAAGAATTTGCAAAAATATTATTGCAAAAAGTCTTGCTAAATCAAATTGAGAGTAGTATAATCTAATTGAACCGACTGATCGTGAGCAGAAGAGTGAATTTGTAGAGTCGGTGTTCTACATTTATGGAACAAAGTAGATGTGCAGCGAGTATGTTCCCTCATCAATTAATTATTAAGGGGGAATTACTAATGAAAAATGTTTTCAAGCACAGACTCAACAAGAGAAATGAAGTTCGTGAATTTGGACAGCTGGAAGAAAGTATTAAATATGATGCAGATCTTAAACACGACCGGCTCAAAGATAGTGCTCTAATCAATTATTACATGATGGGAGGCTATTAGTAATCAGTCGAAAATATTGATATTATTAACCGGGGCGAGCAGCCCCGGATTTTTTTGATGTGTTAAATTATTTTCTTTATAATAAAATAAAGCTGTATAATAATTATAACTGCAAATTTTATTTTATATTAATAAAATATTTTAATCTTGTGAGGTGTAAATTAATGAATAAAAAGTGGTGGAAAGAAGCAGTGGTATATCAGATATATCCGCGCAGTTTTAAAGACAGCAATAATGACGGGATTGGAGATTTGAGAGGGATTATAGAAAAAATTGATTATATTGAGCAGTTAGGTGTTGATGCTGTCTGGCTTAACCCCATTTATAAATCACCAAATGATGATAATGGTTATGATATTAGTGATTATAGAGCTGTAATGGATGAATTTGGAATAATGGAAGATTTAGAAGAATTGATGTCTAAACTACATGAAAGAGATATAAGAATAATTATGGATCTTGTAATCAATCATACATCTGATGAACATCAGTGGTTTGAAGAGTCTAGGAAAAGCAAGGACAATCCTTATCGAGATTATTATATCTGGAAAGATGGCAAAAATGGAGGACCTCCTAATAACTGGAGATCTTTTTTTGGAGGTCCAGCCTGGGAATATGATGAGTGGACAGATCAATATTATCTTCATCTTTTTTCTAAAAAACAACCAGATTTAAACTGGGAAAATGAAAAAGTAAGAAAAGATCTCTATGATATGATGAATTGGTGGCTGGAAAAAGGTATTGATGGTTTCAGATTGGATGTAATCAATCTTATTTCAAAAGATCAGCGGTTTTTAGATGGAACTAATGAAGGTCCGCTTGGTTATGAATATTTTGCTAATGGGCCGCGAGTCCATGAATTTATTAAAGAAATGGCTGATAATACCTACAATAACTATGATGCAATGACTGTTGGTGAAACACCATTTTTAGATATTGATGAAGCACTAAAGTTTGTTGCAGAAGACAGAAAAGAATTCAGTATGGTTATTCCTTTTGAACATGTTGAACTCGACAGAAAAGAAGGCTGGGCTGAGATAAACGACCTGAACTTGAAAGAACTTAAAGACTTGATGAGCGAATGGCAGTATAAACTTGAAGAAAATAATGGCTGGACAAGTCTCTATTTTTGTAATCATGATCAGCCGAGAATCGTATCTAGATATGGTGATGATGGTGAATATCGCAAAGAGTCTGCAAAAATGCTCGGCACATTGCTCCACACATTAAAGGGCACTCCCTTTATTTATCAGGGAGAAGAGATTGGGATGACAAATCTTGACTTTAAAGACTTAAATGACTTCGATGATATAGAAACACGAGGCTATATTAATGATTTAAAAAAAGATGATAATTTTAGTGAAGAAGAACTGTTGAAAATTGCAAATTATAGAAGTAGAGATAATGCTAGAACCCCTATGCACTGGAATGACAGTGAATATGCAGGATTTAGTGAAAAAACTCCCTGGATCAAGATGAATGATAATTATCCGGAAATAAATGTAAAAAAAGATCTTAAGTCCGAAGACTCGGTATTTGATTATTACAAAAAGTTAATTTCACTGCGTAGAGAGTATCCAGTATTTGTTTATGGGAAATACAGATTATTACTGGAAGAAGCTCAAGATGTTTATGCATATTTAAGAGAAGGAAAAGATGACAATCTTTTAGTTTTATTAAATTTTAGTAGTCAAGAAGTAAATATAGATTTAAATAAAGAATTGGATATAATTGAAGAACTAAATTTATCAAATGCAGAATTAATACTCTCTAATTATCGAGATGACAAAGAATTTTCATTGAAATTAAAATTAAAACCATTTGAAGCAGATATTTATAAGTACTAATCTAAATTGGATAATAATACAAAAATAGGTATTTTATTTAATTGCTGCTTGACAGTGTAAAAAAAATTATATATTATAAATGTATGAAAAGTCAAAAAACTCCGAGTAATTAAGCCTAAAGCTTTTAAAAAGCTATGGTTTAACTGCCGTTAGGGTGTTTGTGGAAACACATCTGCCTCCCGGAATGGAAAGGAGTGATAGTGGTGATTAAATTCTTAAACGCAGATCCGCCTTAACTACTTCCGGTTAATTTACTATAAACCGGGAGTTTCTTTTTTGTTTATATTATTTATCTCAAAAAATATAAGGGGGATTACTATGAAAAAAAGATCTTTAATTTTGTTATCTGTGTTGATTTTAATTCTAACTGTTTCAACTGCTGTGATTGCTCAGGATAGGCTTATCATGGCTACAACAACTAGTACCGAGAACTCTGGACTTTTGGATGAACTGGTACCACCATTTGAGGAAAAATTTAATGTTCGTGTAGATGTAGTTTCTGTAGGTACTGGTGCAGCTATTGAACTAGGTGAGAATGGAGACGCAGATATAATTTTTGTCCATGCTCGTGCTGCAGAAGATGAATTTGTTGAGGCTGGTTATGGTGTAAACAGACGTGATGTAATGTATAATGATTTTGTAGTTTTAGGACCACCTTCTGACCCTGCAGGTATTGAAGGTATGGAATCTGCAGAAGAGGTATTCCAGACTATTGCTGATAGTGGATCAGAATTTGTATCAAGAGGAGATAATTCTGGTACTAATAAAAAAGAACTTTCCCTCTGGGATATGGCTGGCATTAATCCTGATGGTTCCTGGTATATTGAAAGTGGACAGGGTATGGGTGCAAGTATAACTATGGCTGATGAGAGAGAAGCGTATATTCTCGCTGATAGAGGAACCTATCTTGCGTATAGTGGAGAAATTGACCTAGAAATTCTAAGCAGTGGAGATCCTGCTTTGTTTAACCCATATGGTATTATACCAATAAATCCTGCTTATCATACTCATGTTAATTATCAAATGGCGATGGCTTTTGTTGGCTATGTTACATCTCAGCAGGGCCAAAATATTATCAATAATTATTCAAGATATGGGGAGCAGCTCTTTTATCCAAACGCAATCCAGCCTGAGAATCTGGTTGATTAAATAACATGATTTATCTGTTTTGCAAAGATTTATCTTATAAATATTAATATTTATAAAATAATCTTACCACTCTAAAAAAGGGTATCTGTCTGATTCAACAATTTTTTTGATTGTTATTATATTGGATTGGCAGATACCCTTATTTGAAAATTTACTAAAAGCTAAATATTTTACAGGGGGTAGAAATTTGAACTATTATTTAGATGCTTTTGGGGAAGCCTGGAATTTAATTATGACATTGGATCAAGAATTATTAAAAGTTGTATCTACATCTCTTAAACTTTCAACATCTTCAACTATAATTGCTTCACTTATTTCTATACCTGCAGCAGTTTTGTTATCTAGAACAGAATTTGCTGCAAAAAAAGTATTTAATGTAATTTTGAATGCTCTTTTAAGTCTACCAACTGTTGTTGTGGGTATTTTTGTCTATTCCATAATTTCGAGGCGAGGAGTTTTAGGAGAATATGATTTATTATTTACTTTGCCAGGTATAATAACTGGTCAGGTGATTTTGATTATACCACTTTTAACTGCTCTTGTTAGAAACACTATATTTTCAATAGATGAAAAAATGTACAAAACAGCAAAATCGATGGGAGCTAATAAAAAACAGCAGTTTAAATTATTATTGCTTGAAGCAAGATATGGGATTATGGGGGCTGTTATAGCTGGATTCGGTCGAGTATTAGGGGAAATTGGAGTATCTATGATGCTTGGGGGAAACATTAAAGGTGTCACAAGAACTATTACCACAGCGATGGCTCTTGAAACAAATAAGGGGCGCTTTTCTTTTGCACTGGCTCTAGGTTTTATTTTGTTAACCCTCTCTTTTTCAATTAATTTTATTGTTTATTTTTTACAGGAAGGATAGAACTATGAACAGAGGTAAAAAAATTCTAAAGGTTAAGAATTTAAAAAAGAAAATAGGGGAAAAAGAAATATTAAATATTGAAGAATATTCTGTAATAAAAGATAAATTTAATTTTATTATCGGTGCTAATGGCAGTGGGAAAACTACTTTATTAAATATTTTAAGTTTGATTGATAGAGATTTTGAAGGAGAAGTCTATTATAAAGGTAAATTACTTTCTAAAAATGGGGAATATCTCAATTTGAGGAGGAAATTTTCTGTTATTTGGCAGGATCCTTATCTCTATAGGGGTGATGTTTATTACAATATTGCTTTACCTCTTAAATTACGAGGTGTAAACAAAACAAAAATTAATAAAAAAGTTAAAAAAATGGCAGAAAAAATAGAAATCGGGAATCTTTTAATGCAATCTGTACATACTCTCTCCGGGGGAGAAAAACAAAAGGTGTCTATTGCAAGAGCTTTAATTACTAATCCAGAAGTTTTATTCGTTGATGAGGCAACCACAAGCCTTGATGAAGACAGTATACAATTTTTCAATTATCATTTTGCTGATCTTGTAACAGATGATATGACAGTAATTATGGTTACACATGATAGAAGACAGATGGAATTATTAGCAGATAGAATCGCTTTTCTCAGAAAAGGGAAGGTTGTTTTTTCTAAACCAGCAAAAAATTATGATTTTGACAATTTAGGAGAAGGAATTCGAGGACGGGTAGAAGAAATAGTATAGTAAGAGGTGAAAAAATTGGAAAAAATCATTCTTAAAAATGCTGAAATTGTAGATGAACTTTCAATAAGAAAAGCTGATATCTTAATCGAAGGTGAAAAAATTTCTGGAATTGAGAAACAGGGTTATTTTAAAAATATTGAAAAAGAAGCGGATACTGAAGTTATTGATTTGAGTGGTAAATTTATATTCCCTGGTATAATTGATGCCCATACTCATTATTCTCTGCATTCTCGTGGTACCATAACTGCAGATGACTTTTTCACAGGCAGTATATCAGCTGCAGCGGGAGGGGTAACGACAGTTATTGATTATATTGATTTTCCTGAAGATGGTGACTTCAAAAAAGCATTTAAGAAACGTAAAAAAGAAGCTGAATGCTCTATTGTTGATTATAATTTTCATCAGGTAATTCAAAATTTTAACAAGAATATTTCTGAAAATTTAGCTGACTTAAAAGAGATAGGACTAGCAAGTATTAAACTTTTTACAACTTATAAGCGGGCAGGTTATATGATTGATAGAAATCTTTGGGCCAGTGTTTTAAAAAGACTTAAAAATTTAAAACTATTACCTACAGTACATGCTGAAGATGATGCACTTATTCAGCAATTAGAGGCATTATACAAAGAAAGAGGGCTTTTAGATCCAGCTCATCATCCATTTATTAGACCTGATGCTGCAGAAGCACTGGCAGTTAGAGATATAGGAGAAGAAGCTCTTAGAAATGATATTCCATTATATATAGTTCATCTTTCTTCGGCACTTGCTTTAAATGAAGTACGTAGATTAAGAAAAATGGATGCAGATATTCATGTTGAAACTACTCCTCATTACCTTCTGCTGAATCAATCTAAACTGCACAGAACAGATGCTCAGTTATTTTTTATGACCCCACCACTGAGAACTGAATTTGATAATAATCAATTATGGTCAGCTTTTAATATAAACAATGAATTTCAGGTAATTGCAACTGATCACTGTGCTTTTAATAAAGAGCAAAAGTTCCAGGCCAATTCTTCACTTGATATTTTACCGGGGATTCCGGGAAGTGAGACCCTGCTGCCTCTTATCTATACTTATGGAGTAAGCAGAGGAAAGATAAGGCTGACTGAAATGGTTGAGATGCTTTCTGTTAATCCAGCGAAAATATTTGGACTATATCCCGAAAAAGGTTCATTTGAGATAGGTACCGATGCAGATTTGACAGTTTTTGACCCAAAAATAGAAAAAAAATTAACTGCAGAAAATTTACATTCTGCAGCAGATTACAGTCCTTATAAAGAATTTAAGTCTAAAGGATATCCAATTATGACAATTCGAAGGGGAGAAATAATATTTAAAGATGGTCTAAAAGCTAATAAGGGAAGTGGAAAGTTTATTTTTGCCCACAGTTCGGATCTATTTCTTCATTAAAATGCTTATTTAATACACATGATAATTTGCACAGACCTTCATTTATATTCTGTTCTTCCAGAATTACGTTTTCAGGTACATTTATTGGTACTTCTGTAAAGTCCCAGATCCCTTTTATTCCGGCTGCAACTAGGCGGTCGGTTATGCTTTGTGCTGCTCCACCAGGAACAGTAAGAGCTGCAATATCAATATTTTCTTTTTCTATAAACTGATCTATCTGAGTGACAGGTTTTACTTTAATATCGTTTAAATAGAGACCAATTAATTTTGGATTTTTATCAAAAATACCCTTTAATTTATAGCCTCTTTCCTCATAGCCTTTATTATATGCTAAGGCCTGGCCTAAATGACCTGCACCTACAATAATTACATTCTTCTGATAATTAAAACCCATAATAATATTTAACTGCTGAAAAAGGCAGTGGATATCATAACCATAACTCTTTCTACCAAAAGTTCCAAAATAGCTGAGATCTTTTCTGATCAGAGAACTGCTTAAGCCAGTTAATTTAGAAAGCTCTTCAGAAGATATGTATTCTTTGGCAGACTTTTGAAGCTTTTTAAGGTGTTTATAGTATATCGGCAATCTGCTTATTATAATTCCCGGTATTTCTTCAGGCTTTTTTCCCATAATTAAAACTCCTTTTTGAAATTTATCTAACTTCGTTAAATTATTAACATACTTAATAATATTTTAACTCATTTTCTTTCAACTTTCAAATATATTAACTATATTTTCCATTTATATTTAAAAATATTCACGAATATAACCCAGGCAGGAGAAATATATTTTTTCGAGAAATATAATAAATAAGGATGATTGCATTTATGTTGAGAGGATATTATGATTTACAAGCAAAGTAAATTATTTTGGTTTGGAGGAGGAAAAGCATGGAAAAATATAAAATTCCAATTTCTAAATTAGATTATAGTTTTAGTGAAGATGAATTAGAATTTGATACAACTGAAGAACTTTCACCTATTGAAAAACAGATTATCGGACAAGACCGTGCCGCTGATTCAATTGAATTCGGTATGCAGGTCAAACAGAATGGTTATAATATATTTATGGCTGGGGAATCTGGTACCGGAAAATCAAGTTATGCAGAAAATCTTGCTAAAGAACGATCTGAAGAAATGTCTAAACCAAAAGATATACTATATGTTTTTAATTTTTCTGAAAAAGAAAAACCTAGAGTTATTAAAGTGCCAGCTGGTATAGGTAATGATCTCAAACATGATATGGATAAAATTATTGATGAACTACAGGAGGAAATTCCTCGTGCCTTTGAAGGTGAAGAATATGATAAAGAAAGAAAAGAAATTATAAATCAATATCAGCCTAAATCCAATAAAATAATGAAAGAATTTGAAGAATCAGCAAAAGAACGCGGTTTTATGCTGCAGAATACTGCTCAGGGACTTGTTCCTGTACCTATAGATGAAAATGGAGAACCTCTTTCAAGGGAAGATTTTCAGGAAATGGATGAAGAAGAAAGAGAAGAAGTAAGAAACGAGAGTCAAAAGATACAGAATGAGGTTTCCCAAGTGATGCGGGAAATTCGTTCTATTAAAGAAAAAGCTCAGGAAGAACTTTCTGCACTGGAGAAAAAGATTGGTTTATCTGTAGTACAACCAATTATCTGTCACCTTGAAGATAAATATGACAGCTGTGATGAGGTTGTAGAATATCTTCAAGAGGTTCAGGAAGATATTGTTGAGAATATTGATCATTTCCGCAATAATGATGATGAAAAAAAACAAAATCCCTTTCTACAAATGCAGCAAGATGAAGATGGCTCTTTCTTTACAAGATATGAGATTAATATATTTGTTAATAACAATAAAACCGAAGGTGCACCTGTAATTTATGAAAAAAATCCTACTTACTATAATCTTTTTGGAAAAATAGAAGGACGAAGTCAATTTGGTACTATTACTACCAATTTTACAATGATAAAGAGTGGATCTCTACATCAGGCAGATGGAGGTTTTCTGATTGTTCATGCAAAAGATGTTCTGAAAAACCCATTTTGCTGGGATACTCTCAAAAGAGCTCTAATTAATGCAGAAATTACTGTTGAGAATATTGGTGAACAGTACAGAAGTGTGCCGATTATAACTTTAAAGCCTGAAGAAATTAGTTTAGATGTAAAAGTAATAATGATTGGAACTCCTTATCTTTATTATTTGCTTTATAATTATGATGAAGAGTTTTCCGAATTATTTAAAATCAAAGCAGATTTTGATACAGAAATGGAAAGAGATATGGATAATATAGCTAAATTTGCAGACTTTATATCTTCGGTTATTAATCGATATGAAATAAAAGAATTTAAATCTGATGCAGTTGCAGCTATGGTAGATTTCAGTTCAAGACTAACAGGAGATAGAGAAAAATTATCTACTAAATTTAATGAAATAATAGAGATTTTGGTAGAGTCAGATGCATGGGCTGAACAGGCTGGAGAAGATTATGTAACAGCTGATTCAGTAAAAAAAGCAATTAGAAAAAAAGAGAAGCGGTCAAATTTAATCGAAGAAAAAATCCAGGAACAAATTGATAGAGATCATCTGCTGCTTGATGTAAGCGGTAATGAGATTGGTCAGATCAATGGTTTATCTGTATATAAGGCTGGAAATTATTCTTTTGGACGTCCATCACGGATAACTGCACGTACTTATTTAGGTAAAGAAGGCGTAATTAATATTGAGCGAGAAGCAAAGATGAGTGGACGTATTCACAGCAAAGGAGTTATGATTTTAACAGGTTATCTGGGTGGTAAATATGCTCAAGAAACCCCCTTAAGTTTAACTGCATCTATTGCATTTGAGCAAAGTTATGGTGGAGTTGATGGTGATAGTGCAACATGTGCAGAAGTAGCAGCATTACTTTCATCACTTGCAGAGATACCTATTAGACAGGATATTGCTATTACTGGTTCTATGAATCAAAAAGGTGTTGTTCAACCAATTGGAGGAGTTAATGAGAAAATTGAAGGTTTCTTTAAAGTATGTAAATCTAAGGGTTTGACTGGAGAGCAGGGTGTGATAATACCTCACAGAAATCTTGATAATTTAATGCTTGATAAAGAGGTTATAGAAGCTGTTCGAGAAGATAAATTTCATCTTTACAGTATAGAAAAAATTGATGAAGGATTAGAACTGCTGTTAGAAAAACCTGCTGAGGAAATACATCAATCAGTGCAGCAAAAATTAATAGAATATGCTGAGCTTGAAGAAGAAAATGATGGGGAAGAAAAAAGTGATGATTAATAAATGAAATCCTTTGATTTTCTATGAATTAGCGAGATTTTAAAAGCTAATTTTATTTAATAGTCTTTAAAGTAGAATTTAAAGCAGTTAATATTTTTGACCTTCTCTGACTTTGGCTTTATAATATAAGTAGAGTGAAAGTGATGATTTAAATCAAATAAAATTTCGGAGGTGGTTTTATGTTTGATTTAGTACCTTTTAGAAACCGCAGTCGTAAAAGCTTGAGTGAAAGTAGAAGAGATCCATTTAACAACATGATCTCAGATATTTTTGATGATGTGATGGATTTTGCAGACAGAAGTTTCAGAGCAGATATTAAGGAAAAAGATGATGAATATTTAATTGAAGCAGAAATGCCTGGAATGAATAAAGAAGACATTGAACTAGAGATTGATGATAACTATCTAACAATAACTGCAGATCATACGGAAGAAACTGAAGAAAAAGGCGAAAATTATATCCGTCGTGAAAGAAGACAGGGAAGATATGCACGAAGTTTCTATCTGGATAATGTAAAAGAGGATGAAATAAAAGCAGAATACAATGACGGAATCTTAACTGTTCATCTTCCAAAATTAGAAAAATCAGAAGTAAAAAGACGTACAATAGATATTGAATAATTAAAGTTATATTCTATAAATAATATTCAAATTAATTCTACCCAGCAATTTAGCTGGGTTTTTTCTATTCTAAGCTGAAATACTGGAATAGATATGGTAAAATATTATTTTAAATTGAAGTTTAGAGGAATTAAAAGATAATTACTGAATTATTTGAATTATTTAACATAAGAAATTGTAAATTACTAATATAATAGATATAATTATAAATGTTGAAAGCATTTTTTTATCAGGAGGTTTAAAATGGGATATCCAATATTAGATATACATATCAATAAAATAGAAGAAAATATAGTAAAGATGAATAAAATTTGTGCAGAAAAAGGTATCAAGTTAACAGCTGTTGTTAAAGGTTTTGCAGGTGATTTAGAAATATTTAAAGCTTATCAAAGAGCTGGAATAAAAAGTATTGCGGATTCGAGACTGCAGAATATAAAAAAATATAGAGAAGCTAACTTTGAGGGTGAAGCAGTTATGCTAAGAATACCAATGATTTCGGAAGCTGAAGAATTAGTGAAATACATTGACTGCAGCCTTATCAGTGAAATTGCTGCTGCTGAAGCAATATCCAGGGCAGCATTAAAATTAAATAAAAGAATTTCTTTGATTTTAATGGTTGATTTAGGTGATAGACGTGAAGGGGTTTTACCATCTAAGTTAATAGAAACAGCAGCTGCAATTATAAAACTGGAGGGAGTTAAGCTTGCTGGTATAGGGACAAATCTTGGCTGTTTTGCAGGTGTTTTGCCTGATAGAGAAAATACTGAAAAACTGATCAAACTAAAAAATGATTTGGAAAATGAATTTAATTTAAATATCAGGTGGCTTTCTGCAGGTAATACAGCGACAACAATATTATTAGAGCAGAAAGAACTTATGTCCGAGATTAATAATCTTAGGATTGGAGAAGGTATACTTCTCGGGACTGATATTATTAATGAGAGGTTTTTTGCAGATCTCAACCACTATAATTTTATTTTGCGGGCAGAAGTTGTTGAATTACAGGATAAACCCTCAAGTCCAGAAGGAGATATGGCTTTTGGAGGTCAAGGCCGAAATCAGGTTATTGAAGATAAGGGTGTCAGAAAAAGGGCAATTCTTGCAGTCGGTAAACAAGATATCGATTATCATGGTCTATATCCTGTTGACAGTGGAATAGAAGTTCTGGGAGCAAGTAGTGATCATTTATTATTAGATGTAAGTGATTTAGAAAAAGACTTGAAAGTTGGAGATATTCTTAAATTTAAGATGAATTATAGTTCAATGCTGAGAGCAATGACATCAAAATATGTTGAGAAGAATTATATAAAATAAGTTTTAATGTACCCATACATTTATTAAAGATATTAAATTTTAAAATTGCAGTGATAAGTTGAAATAATTTTTATTTTAATGTCTTCCTTAGCTTACTATCTGAATTATTGGAGGGGTTTTTTTGGATTTTTATCTAATATTAATGTTTTTAGCTGGTGGAATTTTTTTGGGATTTCAAATTGGTGAGGAAAGTAATTTTTTAAATATTTCAGATAACATCACAAAACTGGGTTTAATTATTCTGTTGGCTGCAATGGGGGCTAATTTGGGGAGTAATGAAGAAATATTTATGCAGCTGGGCCGAATAGGTTTACAGGCTTTTCTTTTTGCATTAATAACTATAATTTTTAGTGTGCTATTTATTGTTTCTTTTACTAAAATATTAAATTTAAACAATTTTCTCTTAAGAGGTAGAAATGAGCAGGTTGAGACGGAAGCTGTTGAGAGTAATTTGAGTGTGATAATTTTTATATCTGTTATAGTAGGTATTTTTATAGGCTATTTTTTACTGGAGCCTGAATATTACAGCTGGATTGATCCCCTGACAAATTATTCGCTGGCTGTACTGCTTTTTGGAGTTGGAGTTGATATCGGAGCAAGCCGAGAAATTATTGCTGATCTTAAGCTGATGGGATGGAAAATACTGGCCATTCCTTTTTTGATAGCTGCGGGCAGCCTTATTGGAGCTATTTTGCTGGGATTAGTATTGGGGTTTGCTGTTTCTGAATCTGCAGCAGTTGGAGCAGGATTTGGCTGGTACAGCCTTTCAGGAGTGTTGATTTCTAAGCTGCACAGTGCAGAACTTGGATCTTTGGCTTTTTTATCTAATGTATTTAGAGAACTCATGACAGTATTTTTACTTCCTTTTGTGGTAAAGCATTTTGGTAGTCTGGCAGCTATTGCTCCAGGTGGTGCAACAACAATGGATGTGACCTTACCTTTGGTTAAAGAATCGGGTGGAGAGGCTGTTGTCATTCCAGCTTTTATTAGTGGTGCTGTACTTTCAACTTTAGTTCCATTGCTTGTACCTTTTTTTCTGGGATTATAGTTAAATCTTCTTTTATCGAAAAGATTAATAATATAAGTTAGATATACATATAATAAACATATCGGAAATTAAGCTGAATATTAAGGAGAGTAGATAGATGAATAAAAAAGAGAAAAAATATCAGGAGATGAATCAAGCTTTTAAAGCACTGTTAGGTGAAGAAAAAGACTGGCTAGCAAATCTTGCCAACAGTTCTGCACTTTTATATCAATTTTTAGATGATATAAATTGGGCAGGTTTTTATCTCTGGAGAAATGAACAATTAATTTTGGGACCTTTTCAGGGTAAAACAGCTTGTGTAAGAATTGAGGAAGGCCGCGGAGTATGTGGAAAAGCTTATGCTCAAAGGAAGATAATGTTGGTTAAAAATGTTAATGATTTTCCAGGTCATATTGCCTGTGACCCTAATTCTAAATCTGAAATAGTAATTCCGGTAATTGCTGCTGGAGAAGTAATAGCAGTACTTGATATTGACAGTCCTAAATTGGCCCGTTTTGATGAGATTGACCGTAAATATTTACAAAATTTTATCGATATTTTAGTTGATAATACTAATTTTCTTCCTTTTATGGAAAAGTTGTCATAAATAAGGATAATCCGATAATATTTTAGGAGGTAATTAAGCTTTGTTTAAAAATAAAAATACATTTCTTTTTGATTTGGATGGCACACTTCTTAATATAGATATTGATAGGTTTTTAGAGTATTATTTTGATTCTTTATCTAGAGAGTTTTCTGATTTATGTGAGAACAGAGAAGAATTTATCCGTATCCTCATGGAATCTACTAGAAAGATGATTGAAAATGATGGTAAAAAGAGCAATCAAAAAGTTTTTATGGATGATTTTTTAGCTAAAATCACAGTAGATGATCCGGAAAAACTCAAAAACAGGTTCAATCATTTTTACCAGAATAGATTTCCTAAGCTGCAGAAGTATTTTAATTTTGACAGCAGCATAAGTGCTGATTTAATAAAATATCTCAAAGAAAAAGATTTTAAACTTGTTCTTGCAACAAATCCATTATTCCCCAAAAAAGCCGTTGTAGAAAGACTTAACTGGGCAGGCTTAGGTGAAGATGATTTTAATTTTATTACAAGTTATGAGAATATGAGTTTTGCTAAACCAAATCCAGATTATTATCAGGAGATTTTAGATAAAATTAATCAGGCTCCAGAAGATTGTTTGATGATTGGTAATGATATGGAAGAAGATACACCTGCTGCAGATGTAGGCATTAAAACAGTTATTGTTAATGATAATCTGATAGAATCTGAAGCAAATGAGCACAAAGTAGAGTGGAAGGGCAGTTTAGAAGAATTAGCAGAGATAATAAAAAAAGAAGTTTGAATTCTATTTAAAGTTTATAGCAAGATTCTGCTGGAGTTTTCTGAGATTTTTAGTTACAGAATTTATTGGCAGAAAATTTGATGGGCTTGTCCTGTGGATAATCAAATATTTTAAAAACAATTAAAAAAACTCCCTTTTTACAGAAAATATTATTAGCTGATAATATTTCTGTTTTGAGGGAGTTTTATGACTCTACTTATTGATTTTTTATTGACCATCAGGTTCTACTCATAATTGAATGGACATTCACTCTTGTAATTATTAGTATTAAATTATTTTTCAATAACTAGTTTTTCACTAGAAGTTAAATCATAATCATGATCATAAACTGTGATATTTAATCTTTCCCCAGCTTCTAATGTGAATATTAATTTTTCTTTTTCGATCTTAATCTTTATTCTTCTGTCTCTAAAAACAATCATGAAATCGAAAGAATTCCAGGCTTTAGGTAGAAACGGTCTGAAATGTGGCTTATCATTTTTTATTTCAAAACCAGCAAAGCCTTTTACAATTGACATCCAGGTTCCTGCCATACTTGTAATATGAAGTCCATCATCTGTATCATAATTATAATTATCAAGGTCAAGTCTTGCAGTTCTTAGGTATAATTGATATGCCTTATCTTCTCTGTCAAGCTCAGCTGCAAGAATCGAATAGATACATGGAGAGAGAGAAGATTCATGCACAGTTCTTGGTTCATAAAAATCATAATGTCTGGCAGTGCTTTCTTTAGTAAATTCATCTTTAAAATAATAAATTCCCTGAAGTACATCTGCCTGTTTAATATAAGTTGAACGGAGAATCTTATCCCATGACCAGTTTTTATGAAGAGGAATATCTTTTTGATCTAAATCTTTAACGGTTTTTTGCTCTTTATCTAAATAGCCATCCTGCTGAGCATAGATTTCAAATTCTTCCAGATAAGGATAATACATCTTATCTATCATATCCTGCCAGTGCTCAAATTCATCCTTTGTCAAATCAAGTTCATCAGACCATTTTTTATATTTTTTAGGATAATTATTTTCAAGATAATCTCTATTTTCTAGAGTATATTTTAAAGTCCAGGCTGCAATTTTGTTTGTATACCAGTTATTATTCACATTATTCTCATATTCATTTGGCCCGGTAACACCTAAAATCATATACTTATTTTTACGTGGATTAAAATGTGCTCTATCAGCCCAGAATCGAGAAATCTCTGTTAATACTGCAAAGCCAAAATCCTTAATATATTCTTTATCACCTGTATAATCAACATAATCTTTAATGGCATGTGCAATTGCACCATTACGGTGAATTTCTTCAAAAGTTATTTCCCATTCATTATGGCATTCTTCACCATTTATAGTTACCATCGGATATAGAGCACCATTTAAACCCAGCTTATCTGCATTTTCTTTTGCCTTTTCAAGATGACGATATCTGTAAAGGAGAAGATTTCTGCCAACTTCCTGACTGTGTGTAGCAAGATAGAAGGGAAGACAGTAAGCTTCTGTATCCCAGTAAGTAAGCCCCCCGTATTTTTCGCCGGTAAAACCTTTTGGACCGATATTAAGTCTAGGATCATGGCCTGTATATGTTTGATTTAAATGGAATATATTAAAACGGATTCCCTGCTGTGCTGCTGGATCTCCTTCAATTTGTATATCACTTTCCTGCCAGATTCTTGTCCATGCTTCTTTGTGTTCGGCAAACAAATTTTCATAACCAGCAGATGCAGCTTCATTAACTTTTTGAGCAGCTTTTTCAGGTGTTTCATCTTTTTTATAATCTCTGCTTGTACAGACTGCTAAATATTTATGTAATACAATTTTATTATTTTTTTCTGCTTTAAATGATATTTTATCAGCAATATAATTTTCAATGCTGATTTTGTTTAACTGATAATCATTAATATTGATCTCCCAGTCCATTGCTGTACTTACAACAAAAGCTGATTTTTTGGTTTCCATAGTTAATCTTGATATTTTCTTATTATTCATCTGTTCAACATTCTTCCAGAAAAAATCTCCGTAATTTGCATCTTCATTCCTAACATTACCATCTAAGTATGGTGTGATTTCAACTTCGACATCTTTTTTTAGTGATTTAACACTATATTTTACAGCAGCAGTTTCTTTTCTTTTTTGGTTTAAAAATCTTATTTCTGAAATCTCTATCTGGTTATCTTCAAGTATCAAGGTAAATGATCTTTCTAAATAAGCTTTTTTCATATTTAAAACTCTTTTAAAATCACTGAACTGTTCTTTGTTTAAATCTACTTTAGTACCATCTATTTTTAAATCAATTCCGATAAAATTAGCAGCATTTGCAATTTTAGCAAAATATTCTGGATAGCCATTTTTCCACCAGCCGACAATTGTCTTATCAGGATAATAAATTCCAGCAATATATGTGCCCTGTAGACTGTCTCCAGTATATTCTTCGGCAAAATTTCCTCTGAGCCCCATATGTCCATTTCCAAGACTCATAATACTCTCTGTGACTCGATTGTAATTTTTGTCAAAACCTTCTTCAATTACTTTCCACTCATCAATTTTAAAATAATCTCTCAATATTTGCACCACCTTTCTTTTAAAGTATATCAAATAGTTGCATATAATAAAAGATGCTTAAAATATGTTTCAATTTGTTGACAAAGTGAAATATTTAGTATATACTTAAAAAAATTCAGATGAGATGAGCCCAGCTTAGTAAAGATTAGATTGAGATTAGATGAGTAGAGCAGATAGTATTTTATTAAACCAGGCGGGGAGATTTGCGTGGTTTTTGCTATTTATTTGAGATTAGTATAGCGAGATTAGTGGGAGATGAGAGATAAATTTAGATGAGTAGTTTTCAATAATAATATAGTTTTTATTTTCTTTAAATTAGAGCTGTGTTTTGTAAAGACCAGCTGAGATTATTTTATATTTATATATTATTATGTGGGAGATTGGATTATACTGCTCATTTGAGATTTGATTTTAGATTATATTGGATGTTCTATCTTTAACAATATAAGCAATATAATTTAAACTTCAAATAAATGATCTTTTGCTAAAATACTAGCTAAACATAATATCTGTTCTAAATCAAATATCTATAATCAAGACTTACTGCAGTCAGGCTTTTTAATTAAAGTTCTGGCTGTTTTTTGTTTTCTGGGTATTTCAAGGAGGTTAATATGAAAAGTTTAAATGAATTCTTAGAACTTACTGATAAATATAATGTGATTCCGATTTATGATGAATTTATCGCCGATACACAGACACCGATTTCATTATATAAAAAACTTGCCTTAGGCAGTGATTATACCTATCTTCTGGAAAGCTCAGAAAATGATCGTTATTCATTTATTGGTTTGAAACCTGCGGCTGTTTTAAAAAATTATCCAGGATATCTGGAAATTAGCCGAGAAAATACTAAAGAGAAACTGCAGGATCAAGAATTAATACCATATCTTCAGAACTATCTAAAAAAGATTAAAGTATATGAAAATGAAGAACTTCCGCCCTTTTCAGGTGGTTTTGTCGGATATTTTAATTATGAAATGATAGAAAAATGGGAAGATATTTATCATCTTGAAACAGATAAGGAATTAAAGAAGAACAATACTCCGCTGAGTATACTTGTTATGACGAGGATTATAATAGCTTATGATCATCTACACAACACAGTTAAAATAATTAATAATATTAAGATTGATAGTGATAAAGATAACTCAGAGAAAAGAAAAGCTTTTGAAAAAGCTGCAGCAGAGATTGAGGAAGTTAAGCGGGCAATTGCAAATAATTTTTCTTTAGATAAGCAGAAAGCAAAAGAATATCAAAAAATAAAGAATAAAAAGTTGAAATCGAACACAACAAAAAGAGAATTCAAAAAAATGGTAGAAAAAGCAAAAGAGCATATTAAAGCAGGGGATATTTTTCAGATTGTACTTTCTCAAAAATTTTCTTTAGAAAATGATCTTCCACCTTTTAAAATATATAGGGCTCTGAGGTCAATAAACCCGTCACCATATTCTTTTTATTTAAATTTTCCAGAAATCAATATTATTGGATCTTCACCTGAAGTACTTGTAAGAGTGAGAGATAAACGTGTAATAACAAGACCTTTAGCTGGAACAAGACCCAGGGGTAAGAATTCTAGAGAAGATGAGCAGCTGAAATTAGATCTCTTAAGTGATGAGAAAGAAAAAGCTGAACACACAATGCTCTTAGATCTGGGACGTAATGACCTAAGCAGAATTGCAGCAGCAGGTAGTGTAGAAGTAACCGAACTGATGGAGGTAGAATTTTACTCCAAAGTAATGCACATTGTTTCTCAAGTAGAGGCTGATTTAAGGGAAGGCCTGGACAGTCTTGATGTACTTAAAGCAGTTTTCCCAGCAGGTACTGTTTCTGGAGCACCAAAAATAAAAGCAATAGAGTTAATAGACGGCTTAGAAAAAGATCCGCGTGGAGTTTATGCTGGAACAGTTGCCTATCTTAGTTTTAATGGAAATCTTGACAGCTGTATTACAATCAGAACTTTTTCTCTTAGTGAAGGACGCTTAAATCTTCAGGTTGGAGCAGGTATAGTTGCAGATTCTGATCCAATCAAAGAATATCAGGAAACAATTAATAAAGGCCAGGCATTATTTGATGCACTGCAGATAGTAAGGGAGGATGGTATCCGTGATTTTAGTAATAGATAATTATGATTCATTTACTTATAATTTAGTTCATATGCTTGAGGAGTTTGATGAAGTTAAAGTGATGCGAAATGATCGGATAACGGTAAATGATATAGCGATTATGGCCCCTGAGAAGATAATAATTTCTCCTGGTCCGGGCAGACCTGATGATGCTGGTGTTTCTAAAAATGTAATTGAGTATTTTAAAGATAAAATATCTATACTTGGTGTCTGTCTTGGCCACCAGTGTATTGGTGAGGTCTTTGGTTCAAAGGTGGTCGAAGCGGACAGAATAGTTCACGGCAAAGTTTCAGCAATTTTGAAGTCGCAAACAGAAGCCGCAGATACTTTATTTAAGGGAATTAAAGATGCTTTTGCAGCAACACGCTATCACTCCCTTATTGTTGATAAGCAGAGTTTAAGCAATGAGCTGGAGATACTTGCTGAGAGTGATGAAGGAGAAATAATGGCACTAAAACACAGCAAATATCCTGTTTATGGTGTTCAATTTCATCCTGAATCAATACTTACTGAAGCAGGACGTGAAATAATCAAAAATTTTTTAGAACAATAATTGTAAATAATTAATTTAACTTTGATTTTAATCATTTTTGTAATTTAGAAAAACCAGAGGAGGAGAGAATATGTTTAACAAACATTTAGATAAAGTAGTGAGCAGACAAAACTTGAGTTTAGCTGAGATGGAAGAAGCAATGTCAATGGTTATGGAAGGTAAAACAACAGATAGTCAGCTGGCAGGTTTTTTAGTTGGTTTAAGAATGAAGGGAGAAACCATAGATGAAATCACCGGAGCAGCTTCTGTAATGAGAAACAAAGCAGCAGCTGTTAGAACAAAAGCTAATAATTTAATTGACAGCTGTGGTACAGGTGGTGATGAAAAAGGAACATTTAACATTTCAACAACTACTGCAATTGTAATGGCTGCAGGAGGCTTGAATGTAGCAAAACATGGTAATCGCTCTGTTTCATCAAAAAGCGGCAGTGCAGATTTGTTGGAGGAGTTGGGAGTTAAAATAGATTTGGATCCTGAATTAGCAGGTAAATGTCTGGATGAAATTGGGATCTCATTTCTTTTTGCCCCTCATTTTCATCAAGCAATGAAATATGCAGTCGGTCCACGTAAAGAACTGGGCTTAAGGACGATTTTTAATATATTAGGTCCACTTACTAATCCAGCAAAAGCAGATTATCAGGTTTTAGGAGTATATAAGGAAGAGCTGGTGCTGCCTCTGGCCCATGTTTTAAAAAATCTTGGTTTAAAATCAGCAATGGTAGTTCATGGAGCAGGTGGAGTTGATGAGCTTTCTCTGGCAGGAGAGAATAAGACTGCTTATTTGAAGGATGGAAAAGTTAGAGAATATAATTTTACTCCAGCTGATGCAGGTTTAAAAACAGCTCCAATTGAAGCAATATTGGGAGGTACTCCTCAAGAAAACAAAAAAATAACGCTTGCTATTTTAAATGGAGAAAAAGGGCCAAGAAGAGATGTGATTTTGCTTAATTCTGCAGCAGCCTTTATGGTAGAAAATAAGGTTAATAATCTCAAAGATGGAGTGGAAATGGCTGCAGAAATAATAGACTCGGGTAAAGCGTTGAAAAAATTAGAAGAATTAATTGAATGCAGCAGATCACTGGCGGTGTAAATATGATTTTAGATAAAATAATTGTGGAAAAGAAAAAAGAAATAGCTGAGTTAAAGAAACAACGGGTATCTTTGAAAGAAAAACTTAAAGAAAATAGATTAAGTCTTCTGGCAGAAATAAAAAAAGCTTCTCCAAGTAAAGGATTAATTCAGAAAAATTTTAATCCAGCAGCACAGCTTAAAGCTTATGAAGAGGCTGGTGCAGACTGCATATCAGTCTTAACTGATCAAAGATTTTTTCAGGGGAGTAATGAAATTCTCAGAGAAGTGCGGCGACTTACAGAACTTCCAGTTTTGCGAAAAGAATTTATTATTGACCCACTACAGATATATGAGAGTTTTTTTATAGGAGCTGATGTAATTCTGCTGATTGTGGCTGTGCTGGAGCTCGAGGAGCTTAAAAAATTGCTGGAACTTACAAGAAAACTAAATCTTGAGGCAATTGTTGAGGTTCATAATCAAGTAGAACTCGAAAATGCACTCAAAACAGATGCTGAAATAATTGGGATTAATAATAGAAATTTAAATGATTTTAGTGTTGATCTAAAAACTACAAATAAACTATTGAAAATTATAGAAAATAAGGGTTTGAGAGATAAATACTATTTTATTGCAGAAAGCGGAATTAAAACAAAAAGCGATATTGAGTATTTAAGAAAGTTAGGTGTTAATGGTGTTTTAATCGGTGAAACTTTGATGAGAGCAGAAAATCCTAAAGCTAAAATTAAAGAACTCGGATTATTCTAATAAATCATATATCTTTAGATAGGGGTGTTTTTAATTTGGGTAATGCAAGAACAATGATAAAAGTATGTGGAATGACATGTAGAGAAGATATAAATTACGCAGTTGAACTAGGTGTCGATGCACTTGGATTCATATTAGCAAAAAGCCCAAGAAAAGTCGAGCTTAAAACTGTAGAGAAACTAAGCAGCAATTTACCACCATTTATTGACCTTGTCGCAGTGGTAGTTAATCCTGAATCAGAAAAAATAGAAAAAATTATAAAAAGTGGATTATTCAATTATATTCAGCTGCATGGGAGTGAAGATCCAGAGATGATTAAAGAGCTGCCTTTAAAAACTATCAAGGCAATATCTATTGCAGGTGAAGAAGATTTGAAAGAAATTGATAAATATAAAGATGCTGCTGATTATCTTCTTTTTGATACAAAGCTAGGCCATCAGACTGGAGGAACAGGTCAAAGTTTTGATTGGTCTCTTTTAAAAGATAAAAATTACACTAAAAAATATATTTTAGCAGGTGGATTAGGAGCAGATAATATAGAGCTTGCTCTGAACAATCTTAGACCTGCTGCTGTTGATATTAACAGTAGGGTGGAAATTTCACCAGGGAAAAAAGATCATCAGCTGCTTAGGAAAACCATTGAAATTATAAAATCTTTTAAATGAGTAAAAAAGCAAAAATAGGATTTAATTAAGCCTTAAGAATATAAATATTGATTTTATTAAAAATGCATTTATATATTATTGAATTCGGAAGGAGCTAGAAATATGAGCAAAGGATATTTTGAAGAATTTGGGGGACGTTTCGTTCCAGAAACACTGATACCAGCTTTAGATGAACTGGAAGAGGTGTATTTGGAGCTTAAAGATGATCCAGATTTTAAAGCACAGCTTAAGTCACTGCTTACTGATTACAGCGGCAGACCTACCTCATTGTATTATGCTGAACAGCTCAGCAATTATTTTGGAGGAGCAAAAATTTATTTAAAAAGAGAAGATTTAAATCATACAGGAGCTCACAAAATTAATAATACATTAGGTCAGATTTTGTTGGCGGTAAAAATGGGAAAAAGCAGAATTATTGCAGAAACAGGAGCCGGACAACATGGAGTTGCAACAGCCACTGTGGCAGCCCGCTTCAATTTAGACTGTCATATTTATATGGGTACTGAAGATATTGAGAGACAGGCTCTAAATGTATATAAAATGGAGATGTTGGGTGCTGAGGTAATTCCAGTAACATCAGGTACCCAAACATTAAAAGATGCGACTAATGAAGCAATTAGAGATTGGGTAACAAATGTAGAAGATACCCATTATATAATAGGTTCGGTAGTTGGTCCTCATCCATATCCAATGATGGTGCGTGATTTCCAGAGGATTATTGGTGATGAAACAAAAGAGCAGATTCTAGAAAAAGAGGGCAGACTGCCTGATCATATATTAGCTTGTGTTGGTGGAGGAAGTAATGCAATGGGTATATTTTATCCTTTTATAGAAGATAAAGCGGTCAATTTGATTGGAATAGAGGCTTCAGGCAGAGGTATAGAAAGTGGAGAACATGCTGCAACCCTATCTGCTGGTAGAATTGGAGTATTACATGGGAGTAAGTCATATCTGCTTCAGGATGATGATGGCCAGATTATCCCAGCCTATTCTATTTCTGCTGGTCTTGACTATCCGGGGGTTGGTCCTGAACACAGCTACCTTAAGACTATAGAGAGGGTAGAATATCAATCAGCTACAGATATGGAGGCAGTAAATGCATTTCGATTACTTTCAGAAAAAGAAGGAATAATACCTGCATTAGAAAGTTCTCATGCCTTATCATATCTAGATAAATTAGCTCCAGAGCTTGATTCAAATACAATTATTATTGTAAATCTTTCAGGGCGAGGGGATAAAGATATTAATAATTTTAAAAAGATCAGGGAGGCCGAAAGTAATGATTAATATAGCCGAAAAATTTAAAGATAAAAAAGCACTTATAACATATATAAGTGGAGGTGATCCCAATCTTGAGATGACAGAAAAGCTGATTTATAGACTTCAAGATGAGGGAGTTGATATAATAGAAATAGGGATTCCCTTTTCTGATCCACTTGCAGATGGCCCTGTGATTCAAGAAGCTTCTCAAAGAGCTTTGAAAAATGGTACAACCTTAAAAAAACTTATTGCTAAAATCAAAGATATAAAAGATAATGTTAGAGTGCCAATTGTCTTAATGGGATATTATAATTCGGTGCTTAACTATGGAGAACATAAATTTGCCGAAGATATAAGTGAGGCCGGAATTTCTGGAGTTATTATTCCAGATCTGCCAGTAGATGAAAAAGCAAATCTGGCTGAAGAACTAGAGGCATTTGATGTTTCACAGATAATGCTGGTAACTCCAAATACTACTGAACAGCGTTTAGAAAAGATTAAAGCAAAATGTTCAGGATTTCTTTACTGTGTTGCTCTTCTGGGAACAACAGGTGATGCAGGAAAGCCGTATCCAGAGCTGGAAGGTTACTTAAATAGAGTTAGAAGATATTCAGGTGACCTGCCTTTAGGACTTGGTTTTGGTATAGATGGTCCTCAAAAAGTAAAGAAAATTATTGATTATCCAGATGGAATTATCATCGGTAGTGCTTTAATAGAAGCCATTCAAAAAGGGAACACAGAAACAGAAATGCTAAATAATGCTGGAGAATTTGTGAAGGGAATAAAAAGTGCAATTATTGAACAGAGTTAAGTCTGCAGATAGACCAGAGGTAGCTCAACTAAGCTCCAGCTTATATTTATCTTTGTTTGGAGTTTGAATATATCAAATATCATGAGAAAAAAAGAGAATAAGAGAGAAATAAAAAAATAATTTTAAATAATAGTTGACAGAGCTATATTAGAATGCTATACTATTGGAGATGGAGAAAAATACAAGTTAGATTTCCATCGTTAAAAAATAGGAGGAATTTATTTAATGATTTACACAGGAACAGTTAAGTGGTTTGATGGGAAAAAAGGTTTTGGCTTTATTGAAAGAGAAGACGGAGACGACGTGTTCGCACACTTCTCAGCTATTGAAGAAGACGGTTTTAAAAACCTTGACGAAGGTCAGGAAGTAGAATTTGAAATCGTAGAAGGCGATCGCGGCCCACAAGCTGCTAATATCGTTAAATTATAAAGCATATAATAGTTTTATGAATTTAAGGCTCTGTTCATT
>CAZYRX010000009.1:35367-59412 GCA_964649895.1 uncultured Halanaerobium sp. | reverse complement strand
TTTCAAGAGCTTTTATAAAATCTTTAATTTCTAATTTGACTAAAATCAAAATAGCTGATTCATCCCCGCCCATCAAAATAAGCGAGGCTTTCTCGGCTATAATTCGGTAATAATTATAATTAATATTCTAGATATTAACAATCTATTCAGCTTAAACACTGGACCATAATTGTATATTTTTAAACATAGACTTTTAAAAAGAGGTGGATAAATTGACTAAATATAACCATTTAAAAGGAGAAAGCAGTCCTTATTTAAAACAACACGCGGAAAACCCTGTTGATTGGTATCCATGGTCTAAAGAAGCATTTAAAGAAGCAGAACAGAGAGATGTGCCTGTATTTTTATCTATAGGTTATTCTACATGTCACTGGTGTCATGTTATGGAAAAAGAATCTTTTACTGATAAAGAAGTTGCTGATCTAATAAATCAATATTTTGTAGCTGTAAAAGTCGATAGAGAAGAACGTCCAGATATTGATAAGCTATATATGGAAGCATGTCAAGCTATGACAGGAAGTGGAGGCTGGCCTCTTACAATCTTTATGACTGCAGATAAAAAACCATTTTATGCTTCTACTTATTTACCTAAAGAAGACAAGTATGGGCGTAAAGGTTTACTTAGTATATTACCAGAAATACACAATCTATGGATTACTCAAAGGGATAAACTATTAATTGCATCTAATAATGTTGTTTCCCACCTACAAAAGCAAGAGGATGAAACAAAAATTGAACTTAGTGAAGAACTTCTTATAAAAACTTCTGATATATTAGAAAAAATTTATGATGAAAAATATTCTGGATTTGGAAAAGAACCAAAGTTTCCTATGCCTCAGTATTTGCTATTTTTGCTTCATCTCTGGAAAGAAAATAGTGAAGAAAAATATTTAGAGATGATTGAAGATACTTTAAAAGCTATGAGGGCTGGAGGCATTTTTGATCAATTAGGTAAAGGGTTTCATCGTTATTCTACTGATCGCGAATGGGAAATTCCACACTTTGAAAAAATGCTCTATGACCAGGCTCTTCTAATATACACTTATTCAGAAGTTTATCAGGCTACAGGAGAAAAAATATATGCAGACGTTGTTGAAGAGATCATAGAATATTTAAAAAGAGATATGATGGCTGATAATGGTTGTTTTTATTCTGCTGAAGATGCAGATAGTGATGGAGTTGAAGGGGGCTATTATTTTTGGAATAAAGCTGAACTTCAAAATTTATTAAGCACTGAAGAATATAGTTTATTATTAGAACATTTTAAACTCCAAGAACAAAATAGAATAAATTTAACCCTGCGAAACATTGGCTCTTATAATAAGATACCTGAGATAAAAGAAAAACTTTTTGCTCTCAGAGAAAAGAGAAAAAGACCTTCAAAAGATAAAAAGATATTAACTGATTGGAATGCTTTAATAATTGTTGGACTTGCTAAAGCAGGTTTTGTATTTGCTAACAATGACTATCTAAAAATAGCTGAAAATATTGTTCGTTTCATTTTTGATAAGATGAGTAGAAAGTCTGGAAGATTGGTTCACAGTTATTTTGAAGGGAATATCTCGGAAACAGATAATTTGAATGATTATGCCTATCTCCTCTGGGGTTTGATTGAACTTCATCAGGCAACTTTAAAAAATGAATATTTAATTAAAGCTGAAAATATAAGTAGGGTAATGTTTGAAAATTTTTGGGATGAAAAAGATGGAGGATTTTATTTTACCGCAAAAGATAATGATGAATTATTTATTCGACAAAAAAAAGCAATTGATAGTGCTATTCCCTCTGCTAATTCAATTGCCTGTTATAATATATTAAGGCTTTCACATCTTAAAGATAACTTTGAATATAGAGAAAAAGCAGGAGAAATGCTAAATGTATTTTCTAAAGCAGTGGATTCTTCACCTGCTAATCATATCTTTTTACTTCTAAGCTATCATTATCTGCAAAATCCATTTACGGAAATTAACATTCACGGTGATCTAAAGAATGCAAAAGTGGAGCAGCTCTTAAATAGTATAAGAAAGAAATTTATACCAAGAATAATTATTAATTTTAATCAAAGCAGTGAAGAGTCTAAATTTTCTATATGTAAAGACTTTGTCTGTGGAGAACAAACAAAGAATATAAATGAAGTTTTAGCCGAATTAAAATAGTAAAAAGCAGGGAGGTACTATTTTGAAAAATATTTTTAGATAGAGTTATTGCAAAAGTCTCCCCTAATATCTTTTCATTTATTTATATCATAAGATAATCATTAATAATGTTTTTTTGGGATATATTTTAAGATAATTTTTGGATTATTTTTTCAAGATATCTTGATTTCATCTGCTTACTTGCCATTATTTGTTTTATAGGAGGCATTTTTAGCACTGCTGATACAACTGCAGCCATTGCTCTGTGACTGGCAAAAGCCTGGTTTTCAAAAATTAAATTCTGGAGTTTACCCTTTTCTACAGCCATCATTACAGTTCTATGTACAGAATTGACCGGGGTTATGATCTGTTCATCACGTCTTTTTAATTCTATTGTTTGATTAGGACATGCTCTAACACAGACTCCACAGCCTAAACAGACATCTTTATCTATTTTAATTGTTCCATTTTTTTCGGATATTGCATCAATAGGACATTTATCTATACAGATTCCACACTGAGTGCATTCTTCATAATCAATTTCTGGTATAAAATGAGTTGTTTGAACTGGATGTAAATTCCCAAATTTCTTTGCTGCAACTAACGCTTCACAGCAGCAGCCGCAGCAGTTACAGATGAAAGTAGGGTTTTCTCTAACATTTTCACCACATTGTACTAAGTTATTTTCATAAGCTTTATACAATAATTCGATACATTCTGAAGTTTCAACTCTTCTGGCATGGCCGTGTCTAATTAAAGAATCTGCTGTGTTATTGAAAGTCATACAGATATCCAGAGGAGCATCACAGGCTTTATCCAGATGATGCATCTTATGTCTGCAGTAACAGGTGCTGATTCCAATATGTTCTGAAGTTTCTATTATATGACTTGCTTTTTCAAAATCTAATATATGAACTAAATTATCTTTAGAGAGAACTTCCTCGTTAACATAAACTCTTCCCAATTTTGTTTCAGTACTTAAAAATAAATCTTTAATAAAGTCTTCTTCAACATTTAGATATTGATAATAAAGTTCTGCGAGAAGTTTTTGATCTATATCTTGACGAGTTCTCATCATCGAGAATTCAAAGAAACCAGCCATTGGAGGTGGGAGTACATATCTCTTTTCTCCATTATGTTGAGTATCAAGTAAAATTGCTCTTGAAGCTAATTCATCCAGAATATTTTCAGTTTTAACTTCATCTTTTTTCAGTATTTTTGCTGCTGTTTTAACAGTAAAAGGACGAATAGGAAGTTTTGCAACTATTTTTGCTTCCTTTTCACTAAAAAGTATGCTTAAAATTTTATATAGTGTTTGAGAAGGGGGAGCCCCCTGAGGAAATTGATTTAAACGTTCTTCTAAATTTTTATACGCATTTTTTGCTGTTTTATGAGACAATTTCATCACCTACCTAAATTATATTTGTTTAAAAGAAAAGAATTTCCTTTTAATATTTGATAATTTAATTACATAATTATTAATATAAGTGAAAGTCAAATTAATATGGTATATAATAAATATGAGTAATGTACAATAAGTTGTGTAAATAAAATTTGATATAAAAAGTTCAAGGAGTGATATTTTTGGAATATGCTGTTATTGGTGGAACTGGTATATATGATTTAATAGAATCTGCTGAAAGAAAGATTGTATCTACAAAATATGGGGAGGTTGAAGTAGATTTAGTGCAAATTGGAGATTTTGATGTAGTTTTTTTGGCTCGACACGGGAGAGAACATTCTACTCCTCCACATAAAATTAATTATAGGGCCAATATGCGAGCATTAGCAAATTTGGGAGTAAAATATGTTTTTGCAACTGCTGCAGTAGGTTCATGTAATGAAGAATTTGAGCCAGGAGCAGTTGTAGTAATTGATGATTTTTTAGATTTTACCAAATCTAGAGAGCATACATTTTATAATGGTGAAGATACGGATGTTATTCATTTTGAAATGAATGATCCTTATTGTCAGAATCTCAGAAAAAAATTTTATAATAAAGCTGCTTTTAAAGGTATAGATATTAAAGGTAATGCTGTTTATGTTTGTACTGAGGGCCCTCGATTTGAAAGTGCAGCTGAAATAAAGATGTTTGAAAAGTTAGGTGGAGATGTAATTGGTATGACTGGTATTCCAGAAGTAATTCTTGCTAAGGAACTCCACATGTGTTATGCATCAATAGGTATTGTCACAAATTGGGCAACTGGTTATGGAGAAAGTGTAAATATACATGAAATACAGAGTTCTCTTGCAGCTAATAAAGGGGAAATTACAGAGGCCTTTATAGAAATTTTTAGAGATGGTCTTAATCAAGATAACTGTCACTGTAAAGATGCAGGCATTCGAGTTTAAATAATTATTTCTGCATTATAATTGGATATATTACATAAAAATGATATAATTTAATATATGCTGTTTAAAACTTTTTGAAATGAAATCAATTATTGAAGCAGTAGAGAAGAGAGTAAATAATAATTTTTATATTCAAAAGGAGTGGGATAATGGGGAAAACAAATTGGCTGAAAAATGTATCAGAACAGGTAAAAAGCGTTAATAAGATTTCTGAGGATTACTATAAAAAATATGATATTAAACAGGGTTTAAGAAATTCTGATGGCACTGGTGTTGTAGTAGGATTTACTAAAATTGGGTCTGTACATGGTTATACCTATTGTGATGGTGAAAAAATACCTACAGAAGGTAGGCTGTATTATAGAGATATAGAGATTGGTGAACTTATTAAAAGGACAGGTAATTTTGGATATGAAAGTATAATATATCTTTTATTATTTGGAGAATTACCTTCTGAGAAAGATTTAAATATTTTTAATGAAGTATTAGATGGATTTAGGAAACTTCCACCACATTTCACAGAAAACACTATCTTAAAGAGTCCAAGTATTGATGTTATGAATAAACTTCAGAGAAGTATTCTGGTCCTGTATTCTTATGATAATAAACCAGATTGTCTTGATATTGATAAAATGCTTCTGCAGAGTCTTAAATTAATTGCAAGGTTCCCTACTATAATTTCGTATGGATATCAGGCAAAAGCTCATTATTTTGATAATAAAAGCTTATACCTTCATAATCCTAAAGATAATATAGGTACTGCAGGAAACATCCTTCATATGATAAGGTCAGATAATCGCTATACAAAATTAGAATTAGATACACTTGATTTATTATTAATCTTACATGCTGAACATGGTGGAGGTAACAACTCAGCATTTGCAACTCATGTAGTGTCATCAAGTGGAACTGATACCTATTCTGCAGTTGGTGCAGCAGTTGGAAGTCTTAAAGGACCAAAACATGGAGGAGCAAACTTAAGAGTTAGAGCTATGATTGATAATATAAAAGAGAATATTGATGATTATACGAATGAAAAAGAAATTAAAGAATATTTACTTAAAATATTGAATAAAGAAGTTTTTGATAAAAAAGGTCTTATTTATGGAATGGGTCATGCAGTATACACTAAATCTGATCCTAGGGCTGTCATATTAAAAGAAAAATCAAAAGAGTTAGCACAAGCAAAAGATAGAATGGACGAATTTAAACTCTACAGCAGTATTGAGAAGCTGACAAAAGAAATTTTCAAAGAAAAAAGAGGGGCAAATGTAGAAATTTGTGCAAATGTTGACCTTTATTCGGGCTTCGTTTATGAATTGTTGAACATACCTAAGGAGCTTTATACTCCACTTTTTGCAACTGCTAGAGTAGCGAGTTGGTGTGCTCATAGAATTGAGCAGGTTGTTAGTGATGATAAAATAATCAGACCAGCATATAAATCACTTAAAAATGAAGAAAAATGCAATATCTAATATATTAACTTAAGGAGCATATTGATGATAAAAAATTTACTGGTTCTTCCTAATCAACTATTCATAGAAGAAATTAAAAAACTTGAATTAGAAAGAATTTATTTATATGAACATCCAGAATTTTTTACTAAATATAACTATAATAAAAAGAAAATTCTTTTGCATAGAGCTTCAATGAAGTCTTTTTATTATCAGTTGAAAGATGAACTTAAAGATGAAATAGAGATAAACTATCTTAACTTTACAGAAGATTTAGTAGATATATTTAAAGAAGTAACATCAATAAAATTATATGATCCAGTAAATAAAAATATTAGAGCTGAGATTGTTAACTCAGCTTTTAAAAATAATTTAAAATTAGAGATTGTGGAATCTCCAAACTTTTTAACTTCAATAGATATTAATATTGAATATTTTGAAGAAAATAATTATTATCATTTTGATTACTATAAGATGCAGAGAAAAAGATTAGATATTTTAATTGATCAAAATGATAATCCAGAAGGTGGACACTGGAGTTTTGATTCAGAAAACAGAAAAAAATTTCCAAAAAATATAGAGATTCCTGCAATTCCAATTTTTAAAAGTGATTTTATTATTGAAGAAGCAAAAAATTATGTAAAGAAAAATTTTGCTAATAATCCAGGTAACTTAAAGAATTTTATTTATCCAATTAATAATAATCAAGCGGGAAAACTTTTTGATTGGTTTTTAAAAAACAAGCTCAATAATTTTGGATCTTATCAGGATGCTATTGAAGAGAATGTTGAGATTGGATTTCATTCTTTAATTTCATCCAGTTTAAACATAGGTCTTATTTCTCCGGAAATGATTGTCAATAAAACTATAAATTATTATAGAAATAGTGAAAATACAAGTACGGCTTCTGTTGAAGGTTTTATAAGGCAGATTATTGGTTGGAGAGAATATGTTAGAGCTTTATATGAACTCGAAGGAGAAGAGATATTGAATTCTGACTTCTGGGGACATAAAAGGAGTTTTCCAAAAGAATTTTATCAGGCCAGTACAAATATTGATGTATTAGACAATTCTTTAAGTAAAGCAGTTAATTTAGCTTACAATCATCATATTGAAAGACTGATGATCTTAGGTAATTTTTTTCTAATTTCAGAAATCAATAAGGATGAAGTATATAAGTGGTTTATGGAAATGTTTATTGATGCTTATGAATGGGTTATGGTTCCAAATGTATATGCAATGAGTCAATTTGCTTATACAGAGATGATGACAAAACCTTATATTTCTTCAAGTAATTATATTCGTAAAATGAGCCATTATCAAGAAGGAAAATGGTCCAAAGTATGGGATGCTTTATATTGGAGATTTTTAGATAAAAACAAAAATAAATTAGCCAACTTTCCACGTATGAATTTAATGATATCAATTTTAGAAAATATGGATGCTTCAAAATTAAAATCTCATATAAAAACTGCAGAAGATTTTCTAGAAAAAATAAATATAAAATAAATTAACCCTCCTCAGAACAAAGAGGAGGGATTAAGCTTTTACTTATTTTATTCAATTGTGATTTCCATTTCACTACTTCCAAATCTGTTACATTCTGCACTTAATCTTATAGTATCTCCAGCTTCAGCACCAGGAATCATATAATGTAAATACATTTCGTCATTATTGGTCTGGACGATGAAAACCTGTTCAATGTGTTCATTTCCATTCAAATAAACTTTAACTTCATCAACAAAATGAGAAGAGCTGTCCTGAGAACCATGGGGTATAGTAACCTCGAGCATTTTATTATCCATATTAAAAGACATTTCTATTTCTCCGGGTGGATGAGCAGAAACAGATAAAGTAAAAAAGACGAAAAATAACAACGCAAACAATAAAATCTTTTTCATAATTATCTCCTTTCAATAAATTAATTAAAGACCATTTAAATAATTAATCTTGTTATATATATTGAACATTTATATTGAAAACCCTCTAATTTTCTGAAAATATTTTCATTTATCATTTCTAAATTTTCTTTTATCATCTTTTGACATAAGGAGGATAAATCATGGGGGAAAAAGTTGTTTTAATTACCGGTGCATCTGGTGGAATAGGTCGTGCAATATCAGAAAAAATTCTTGAGAATAGTGGTTATAAAGTATATGGTGTTTCTAGAAACGAGAAAAAATTGAAATATTTATCTGAAAGAGAAAATGGCAATTATAAAATTCTTGATATTACTGATGGAAAAAACATAAGGAAGTGTGTTGCAGAAATTTTAGAGGCGGAAGAGACAATAGATATTTTAATTAATAATGCAGGTTATGGTCTTTTAGGTGCAGTGGAAGATATTGATTTGTCGGAGGCAAAAAAACAATTTGAGGTCAATTTATTTGGACTAGCTGAATTGAGTAAACTTGTTATACCAGAAATGAGAAAAAAGGGTTCAGGTAAAATTATTAATATTTCTTCAATTGCTGGAAAGACATGGATTCCTTTTGGAGGCTGGTATAATGCAAGTAAATTTGCTGTAGAAGGTTTAAGTAATGCAATGAGAAATGAATTAAAAGACTTTGGTATAGATGTTGTAATAATTGAACCGGGAGCAATTAAAACAAATTGGGCTGATATTGCTGCTGAAAATCTTTTGGATAAATCTGGACAGGGAATTTATAAGGAAAAAGCTGAAAAGCAGGCGAAAAAATTCAATGAGATGTATTCTGATAAAGGACTTGCAGTTGAAAGCAGCTATGTAGCAGATGTAGTTTTTAAAGCTGTTAAATCAAGTAGACCTAAAAGTAGATATGCAGTTCCATTTCATGCAAAAGCTCTGCTCTTTTTCAATCGTATACTGCCAGATAAAATAATGGATTTATTGATTAATAAAGTTATGGGATAATTCTTCTAAATTGGAGGGAATCTAAATTGAATGAGAATAACAATTATATTGTAATAACAGGAGATGTTATAGCTTCAAAAAAACATAATAATTTTACTGAATTATTTACAAATTCAATAAAAAAAATTAAATACCCAGCTTCTTTAATCCATCCTTTTAAAATAGCTAAAGGAGATGAACTGCAGGCCATTTTTAGCAGTGATTTAAATATACCTGTTTTCTTACGTGAACTCAGAAATTATATTCGACCTTTAAAAATAAGGATTGGAATTGGTATGGGAATTATTGATGATCATCATAAAATTATCTCTTGGGAGAGCAGTGGTAGTGCCTTTGAATATTCAAAAGATGCTTTAGAAAAAATAGACCAGGATAGAAAATTTAAAACCATGTTAATAAGCAGTTTAAAAGTTGATGAGTTAGCAAATACTATTTTTCTATTACTTGATAGTATAGAATTTAGCTGGAGTGAGGCAGAATGGGATGCTGTTCATATAAATAAAGCCCAAAAAGTAAACAATTCGATAAAGGGACAAGAGTCTAATATTGAAGAATTATTAACTACAGCTCATTTTGAAGAAATATGTTATGCAGAAAGAAAATTAGATTTACTGATCAAGAGTAATTTTTAAACAAATAATAAATGACTACTTATTTAAAAAACCGCAATTTAAGCTGTTGTTAGCTTAATTGCGGTTTATTTTTAAATATAAACTATATATATATATATATTAAGGAACTAAAACTGTATCAATAACATGAATTACTCCATTACTTGCTTCAATATCTGTTACAACAACCTGAGAATCATTTATATATACATTTCCTCCCTCAATGGAAATTTCTATATTTTCTCCAAGCAGGGTTCCTACTTCTGCACCATCCATTGTTACAACATCAGAAGCCATAACTTTTCCTGACACGACGTGATAGAGTAGAACATTAGCTAGCTGTTCTTTATCTGCTAATAATCCTTCTAATAACATCAAAAATGTATAAGACTTTACAAATCAATGATTATAAGTTTTTTTGTTAAGTTTTCAAAAGGAATATTTGCTTTTATATTGAATTATTAAAAATAGAGATTGTTTTAAATAAATAAAAAACAATAAAATGGGAGGACTTATTTTATGAACAGAAAAATTATTAATATTGAACAACTAGATAAATTTTCAACAAATTTTAATGAAAGAGAAAATAGTAAGATTATTGCAAATTCTGTTATGAAAAACGGAATAAATAACACAGCATTAAATAATGATTCAATAAGAAACATGCATCATGATTTTTCAGAAGAAATAGATGTGGGTAAAGTTACAAATCAAAAAAAGAGTGGGCGCTGTTGGATGTTTGCAGCATTAAATAATATTCGCTTTAGTATTTCTAAAAGTCTAAATATCAAAGAACATGATTTTGAACTATCACAATCTTATACAATGTTCTGGGATAAACTTGAGAAAGCTAATTATTTTTTAGAAAATATTATAACAACAGCTGATCTCGAGCAGGACAGCAGAAGAGTTATGTGGCTTTTAAATGAACCAACAAATGATGGTGGTCAGTGGGATATGTTTACAGCATTAATTGAAAAATATGGTATAGTCCCAAAATATGTTATGCCGGAGACCTATCACAGCAGTAATTCTCAATTAATGAATAAGATTTTGAGTCTTAAATTGCGAAGTCAAGCTAAACGTTTGAGAGATGATTATAATTTTGGTGCGGACAAAGAGAGTCTGCGGGAAGAAAAAGAAGACTTACTTTCAGAAATATATTCTATTCTTGCCTACTTTTTGGGAGAACCTCCTAAAAAATTTGATTTTGAATATAAAAATAAAGATGGAGATTTTTTCAGGGATACAGAATTAACACCTCTAGAATTTTATCATAAATATTCGGAGATAAAAATGAAAGACTATTTAAGTATAATTAATGCACCTACAGATGATAAACCATTTAATCAAACATATACTGTTGAATTTTTAGGTAATGTTAAAGAAGGTCAGCAAATACATTATTTAAATTTACCTATAGAACAATTAAAAGAATTGACAAAGGTTCAGCTTAAAGATGGTGAGCCTGTCTGGTTTGGCTGTGATGTTGGTCAGTGGTCTGATCGTGATTTAGGTATTATGGACATAGATTTATTCGATTATCAAGGTGTTCTTAATACAGAGTTTATGTTTGATAAGGGAGCAAGGCTGCAGTATGGTGAGAGTGTTTTAACTCATGCAATGGTATTTACTGGTGTTAATCTCGATGATAATAATAAACCAGAAAGATGGAAAGTTCAGAACAGCTGGGGTGAAAAAGTAGGGGAAGATGGATTCTTTATTATGAGTGATAAATGGTTTGATGAGTTTAATTATGAGGTTGTAATAAATAAAAAATTTGTTTCTGATAAAATCATGGAAGACTATAAAAAAGATCCAGTAATATTAAAACCTTGGGATCCGATGGGTTCTCTGGCATGTAAATAGTTATATTTTAAAAAGTCCTATCTTATTTAAACTTTTAAGATAGGGCTTTTCCAAATACAAATAGCTAAGGGGGATTAAAATGAATGCAGTGAATACAAATGGATTGATAACGGGATTTATTGTCGATGGTGGAAATGCGAATAAATTAAAATCTTTAGCTGACTATGAAAATTATCAAGGTTTTACAAAAAGCAAAAATAATTTCATCTGGAATCATCTGGATGTTAATTCAGAAAGATCAGCTAACTGGCTGCGAAGTAAAAGTGGCTTATCTGAGATTGTTATTAATGAATTGATTTCTGAAGAAACTCGCCCAAGAATTTTAATTGATGAGGATGGAATATTAATCAATTTAAGAGGACTTAATTTAAATCAGGATGCAGATGAAGAAGATATGGTTTCTTTGCATATGTGGATTGAGCCGGGCAGAATAATAACTACCCGCAGTGAAAGAGTTTTTACAATGAATGAAATTAATGAGCAATATTTGAAGAACAATGGTCCTAAATCAATCAATGATTTTTTAATTAGAGTCATTGATGGTATAACAAATAAAATCAGTGAATACATTTATAATATGGAGGAAAAAATAGATGTAATGGAAGAAGAAGTTTTAAAAAAAGATGCTAAAGAATTAAGACTTAAACTCTCTGAAGAGCGAAGAGAAGCAATAATAATCAGAAGATATATTATCCCCCAAAGAGAAATGATGGCAGGGCTTCATCGGGAAAAAATAAAGTGGCTTAATGAAGAAGACAAAGAATATATTTATGAATTCACAAATAGAACCATAAGACAGATCGAAGAAATAGATAACATTAGAGATAGAGCTGCATTAATTCAAGAAGAATTAAATAATAAAATAAATGACCAAATGAATAGGACAATGTATATTCTCTCAATAGTAGGTAGTGTATTCCTGCCTTTAGGTTTTTTGACAGGTTTATTTGGGATAAATATTGGTGGAATGCCGGGAGTAGAAAGTGAATCTGCTTTTTGGATTTTTTCTTTTACAATGATTGTTCTTGTAGTTATAGAATATATATTATTTAAAAAGAATGACTGGATATAAAATATCAAATCTTTGTTTTTTAGAATAAGACTCAGTCATTCAAAAAATTTAACCCCGAGAATATGAATTAAATCTTTAATGAAGTTAAGCGCGTTTATTTTTACTATTTTTTAAAGAAATTATAAAATAATAAACAACTGTTGTTAATACTGTTATGATAATCAGTCCAGAAAAAGAGGTGACAAAACCAAAAGCAAATAATAAATCTAGCCCAATAAAGCTCATCATTAAACCTAAGAAAAGTTTCATTCTTTTTGCTGTATTTATTTTCATTTTTTTAATTTTAAATGTTTTTAAAACGACACCAAAAATTATTATTTCATCAAATAAGTAAAACAACAGATAAGTAATAATTAATAATTGATATTGTGTATTAAAAGTTGTAATACCATTTACATCAAGAATTTTAGACCAAATCACTGGGAAACCGGATGTACACGGCAGTTCTGCAATAGCAGCTGTTGAAGCAACAATAATAGTCATCAAAACAATTATTGCTTTACCTCTATCTGCTGTAACTATATTTCTCATTTTTTTAATTAACTTATCTTTATTTTTATCTGAAATAGTAGTTGATATTCCTTTTTTGAAATAAAAATATTCTTTTAAATTTATAATTCCAAATACAAGAATGAATATTGAAGTCAAAATATTTAGATATCTTAAATTACTAATTAAATTTACACTTTTAAAAATACCGATCATAAATAAACCGTATATTGCAGCAGTTGTAAATAAAAAACTTATACCAACTAAAAGCATCTTGCTTTTAGAATTAGAGTGAAGTAAAAATCCCAAAAGTAGAGTTAGCATCCAGAGCGAACAGGGGTTAAATCCATCTATAGTCCCTATTAGAATTGTTGAGAACAACAAACTGTTGTTTTCAAGATTCTGTATATCTAAAAATGAAGCAATAATATTTTTCTCTTCATTATCAGCAGCAATTTCATTGATTTTTTCTTCTTTTGCTATTTCTGTTTTATCAGAAGTGGATTGTTGATCATTTGAGATTTTTGTTGTTTTATTTTGGGATAATAGACTCTCAACTTCAATAATATTATTTGAAATTAAATATATATGCAGATTAGCAAAAGTATTTTGTTTATAACCGATCCAGTACTGGTCATTAATTGTAATTAAAGGAACCAAATTGCTCTGAATATTCAATTCCTTTTTCTTATCTAAATATATTTCTCTATTATTTTCTTTCTGGATATCAAGGTAAGAAAACTCCAAATCATTTTCAGCAGCTAATGCTCCAATATCTTTTCGGGCATTTTGACAGTAAGGACAGGTTTTGAGTCCAAAAATATAAATTTTATTATCTTTTGTAAAAGAAGTATTAAGACTATTATTTTCTGCCTTACTTCCAGTAATAAATAATAATACAATCAATAAGCTAAGGACAATTAAATTCAATAATTTTTTAGACTTCATTTTGTCCACTCCTTTATTACTTTCTAATTCAATTTTACCACAATTTTGATAAATAGATAAGTTTTTTTGTTAAATATATAATAATAAGTGAATTATATTTTCATATCATTAATAAAATCCTTACTTGTACATAATTATTATCATTGATATAATAATGAATATATTCACAATCATTATTAATTATAATTTTGGAGTGTAAAAATAATTAATAAAGTAAAGAACATATTTTTAATCTATAAACTGAAATCCCACATAAAAATTTTGATTAGAAACTAATTTTCACTCAGTATCTTTTCCATATCTATTTTTTTGAGAGAACTTTCAATATCTTTGTTTAAATGATTATATATTATATTTACTTCGGGATCTTTAAATATTTTTTCTAATTTTATATCTTTATTAAGATAAGTTGCTCCATATATATCTGATAGATATATTTTTGAAATATCTGTTGCTGGAACAAATTTTCTTTCTGCTGTTTCTGTAATATATTTTTTTTCTTTAAGTATTTTAAGAGCTTTTTGTATTTCTTCAACAGGTAATTTTATTTTCTCTCTTAAATCATTTATTTCTGTACCATCGGTTTTCTCATCAAGAAAATCTTTATAGATATTTATCAAAACTGCTGAAGGAATAAGATTTTTAATTGTTTGGTCTGCTGAACTAATTTTATTTTTATAATATAAAATATTTCTATTCTGGAATACATAAGATATTACTGCCCCACTTAAAACAATTAGCCAGATAAGATAAATCCAGACCAAAAAAATTGGTATAACTGATAAGGAGCCATATATTTTTCTGTAAGTAACCATATAATCTGTATATATAGAATAGATATTTTTGCTAATTATAAAGAGAGTTCCACTGATTAAACCTGCAAAAATTGCAGCAGTTGGCTCAACTTTTGTATTTGGGATTAAGTAGTAGGCGATAATGAATACTAAAAAGTTTAGTGAAAACATAATCCAATTAAATACATTATTTTGACCTGCTTCTACATCCGAAAAACCCATTCCCATATATCTTTCTATAAATATAAAAGTCATACTTGAAAATAACGTAATAATAAAGGTGCCCAAAGTTATAAATGTCCAGAATGCTACAAATCTTTTAAAAATATCTCTATGTTCTTCGACATTCCAAATTCTATTAAAAGTAATTTCAATTTTAGCAAGCATAAATACTGTCAGCATTACAAGTGAAAAAAAACTTATTGCACCAAGTTGTTTAATATCAATATTTAAAATATTAACTTCGAGATAATTTAATATAGTTTCTCCAGTTCCTGCTGCTAAATTATTTAAAATTAATGTTCTCAGCTGATTAATAATTGAGTCAAAGCGTTCAAAAAAGTTAAATAAAGTCATAATATAGAATAAAAATAGCAAAAATGGTACAATAGAAAGCAAAGTCATATATACCATTCCCATAGCTTGAATTAAAATATCATTTTCTTTTGATTTTTGATATACTCTTATTAAGAATAGTCTTAATTTTATTGTTGGGCTGTTCTTGCTTATTAAATTTGAAAAAAATGAATGTATATTTTTCATAGATTATCACCTGCTGTCTACAATTTTAAATCTATTTAAGAGGACTTTTCTATTTTATCTTAAAAGATATGCTCACACTGTATATTTCTATAAACAAAAAAGTTTTCCTTTCTATAAGTTTGTAGTAAATTTGAATATTTTCTTTACTTAAGAAATAATAAGATTAGATTTACTAATTTATTATTCCGGAGGCGGTATTAGATGGAGAAAAAAAAATTAGGTATTATCTTAATAGGTGTTGGATTATTTATTCTTCTTAGTACCTTAAATTTAATTGGGGAAGACATGTTTCTATATTTATTAAGTGGAGGGTTTTTGTTTGCATATTTTTCTCTTGGGGCAAGGGAACATTACAGAAATATTGGCTTTTTAATTCCAGGAACTGTCCTACTTGCTGTAGCCTTATTTTCAGATCTTCAGAACTTAGAATTTTTTAATATGCTTGGTGGTGGCCTATTTTTCATTTTACTTGGATTGGCATTTTTTATAGTATTTATTCATACAAGCGCATTTACAAGTTGGGACTGGCCTATTTATCCAGCGGTTTCTCTTATTTTATTCGGTATATTTATGATATTCCTAGAAAAAAATAGATATTTAGCTGAATTAACATATCTCAATCATGTTATTTCTGTAATTTTAATAGCTGCTGGTATTTTTATATTATTTAGACAAAACAAAAACAAATAAAAACCCCAACTTGGCTCCTTGTTTACTGAACATATGTATGGTAAAATTGTATTGTAATATATATAATTTATCATAGACGGGAGGCAGAAAAAATGAATTTAAAAGATAGAGGGAACAAAAAATGGACTTCTTTAATGCTGGTAGAACATAAAAAACGATTAAAAAAACTTAAAGAAAAAGAAAAGCATTTGGAAAAACCGGAATTAGATGAGCAAATTAAAGAAGAGATAAATTTAAAAATGATGCAGGCTCTTAATCACAATTTGAAGATAAAATTAACTTATTTCAATACTAATTCTTTTTTTGAGTGTAAAGGTAAAATAAAAGAAATAGATTCAATAGAAAAATATGTTAAAATAGTTGATGATAATAAACTTGAAAAAAAGATAATTCTAGAAAATATTATTGGATTAACTCTGCTTTAATATAATAGTTAAAATCAATCAATTATTACTTTACCTTAATTTTATTTAAGTACCACTTTAAACTATCAAAGTATTTTAAAAATTCCCACTCTATTTTTAAATTAGATATTGTCTGATAAATATGATATACTAGAAAAAATTAAAACAATTAAAGAGAGGGAATTTATTCCTTTTAAAATTTAAAAATAATCATCAGCAAGGTAAATTTCAGCATGGATAATTTTGTGAAGTTAAATTGAAAATAAAATCATTTTATTAATAATTTCTACCCTTAGGGTAGAATTTTATTAAATATACTTAATTAAATTAATTCAGTCATTATTTGTATGAAGGGAGATTAAAGAATGCCAAAAGATTTCAAAAGAGTTTTAGTGGCCAATCGAGGAGAAATAGCAATTAGAGTAATAAGGGCCTGTAAGGAATTAGGTATCAGAACTGTAGCAATATATTCTGAAGAAGATAGGACAGCACTTTTTAGAACAAAAGCAGATGAAGCTTATCAAATTGGTGGTAATAAAGGGCCGATCGAAGCATATTTAAGTATTAATGAAATTATTGATTTAGCTATAAAGAAAGATGTAGATGCAATCCATCCAGGGTATGGGTTTTTAGCTGAAAACCCTGAATTTGTTCGCAAATGTGAGGAAGCTGATATTAAATTTATCGGACCTGATGCTGAGACAATGAATAAACTTGGAGATAAAATTAGATCTAAGATTTTAGCAAATGAATTAGGGGTGCCCACAATCCCTGGAATAGAAAGACCTATTAAGCACGAAGATGAAATTAAAGAATTTGCAGAAAAAAATGGATACCCCTTAATGCTGAAGGCTGCTGCTGGTGGTGGTGGTCGTGGAATGAGAATTGTTAGATCTGATGCTGAATTGATTTCATCATTTAGAGATGCAAGAGAAGAAGCTCGTAAAGCATTTGGAGTTGAAGATATTTTTGTTGAAAGATATCTAGAAAATCCAAAACATATTGAGGTGCAAATTTTAGGTGATGAGCATGGTAATATTGTTCATTTATTTGAAAGAGATTGTTCAATACAGAGAAGACATCAGAAAATTATAGAGTTTACGCCTGCCATAGCTTTAAGTGATAAAAAACGTCAGGAAATACTTGATGATGCGTTAAAACTCACTCGTGGTGCCGGTTATACAAATGCAGGAACAGTTGAATTTTTAGTAGATAAATATGATAATCATTATTTTATAGAAGTAAATCCAAGAATACAGGTAGAACATACTGTTAGTGAACAGGTTACTGGTATTGATATTGTCCAGAGTCAGGTATTAATTGCTGAAGGTTATCGACTTGATTCTCCAGAAATTAATATTAAGTCACAGGATGATATTAAAGTCAATGGATATTCAATTCAGTGCAGAGTTACCACAGAAGATCCAACAAATAATTTTATACCAGATACTGGTAAATTAGATCATTATAGAACTGGTTCTGGATTTGGAATTAGACTTGACGGTGGAAATGGATATACAGGTGCGGTTATCAATCCATATTATGATAGTTTGCTTGTTAAAACTATTTCCTGGTCAAGAAATTTTAAAGATGCTGTAAATAAAGTTCTTCGTTCTGTAGAAGAGATGAAGGTTAGAGGAGTTAAAACAAATGCTTCATTTTTAATTAATGTGTTAAACCATGAGGAATTTAAGCAGGGGATCTGTGATACTGGTTTTCTTGAAAACAATCCTGAATTATTTGATATAAAACCTGCATCTAACCGAGAATATAAGATTCTTAAGTATTTGGGTGAGAAGATTGTTAATGAAACAAGGGGTCATAAACCCGATTTTGATGTACCTAAAGTGCCCAAATTCGAAAAAATTGATAGCCTAAGTGGTTCAAAGCAAATATTAGATGAAAAAGGACCTGATGCATTGGTTGAGTGGATCAAAAATAAAGAAGAAATTCTTTTAACCGATACAACATATAGAGATGCTCATCAATCTCTGATGGCAACAAGAATGCGTACAATTGATATGGAAAAGATAGCTGAGGCTACTTCACACTTGGCCCCCAGTCTGTTTTCTTTAGAAATGTGGGGAGGAGCTACTTTTGATGTTTCTTATCGATTTTTAAAAGAATCACCATGGGAGCGGATTGAAAGATTAAGAGATAGAATACCTAATATACTTTTCCAGATGCTGCTTAGAGGTTCTAATGGTGTAGGATATAAAAACTATCCTGATAATGTGATTAGGAATTTAGTTAAAGAAGCGTCAGATGCAGGGATAGATGTGTTTAGAATTTTTGATTCATTAAACTGGCTTCCAAATATGGAAGTTTCTATAGATGAAGTAGTGAAAAATAATAAAATTGCAGAAGTTTCTATTTGTTACACAGGAGACATTCTTGATCTAGAAAGAAAGAAATTTGATTTAGATTATTATCTTGAAAAAGCCAGAAAAATTGAAGACATGGGTGCTCATATACTTGGAATTAAAGATATGGCAGGACTATTAAAACCATATGCAGCATATGAGTTAATTAAAGCTTTAAAGGCTGAAGTTTCAATCCCAATTCATCTTCATACACATGATACAAGTGGTAATGGTGGAGCAACCCTTCTGATGGCAGCAGAAGCAGGTGTGGACATTATTGATACTGCTTTTAATACAATGGCAGGATTAACAAGTCAGCCCCCTTTAAATTCAATCGTAGCTGCATTAGAAAACACTTATAGAGAAGCTGATATCAATCTTGAAAACATACAAAAAATATCAAATTATTGGGGAGCTGTTCGCCCTGTATATGCACAGTTTGAATCAGAATTAAAGTCAGGTACAGCAGAAATATATAAATATGAAATTCCTGGTGGTCAATATTCTAATTTAAAACCACAGGTAGAAAGTTTAGGGCTTGGACACAGATTTAAAGAAGTTAAAGAAATGTACAGGAAAGTTAACTTTATGCTTGGAGATATACCTAAAGTTACTCCTTCTTCAAAAGTTGTCGGGGATTTAGCTATCTTTATGGTTAAAAATGATTTGACTCCAGAAAATATTGTGGAAAAAGCTAAAAATATGGCTTTCCCTGATTCGGTACATGATTACTTTAAAGGTATGCTAGGCCAGCCTCCTGGAGGTTTCCCAGAAGATTTACAGGAAATTGTTCTTAAAGGAGAAGATCCAATTACAGTTAGAGCTGGTACTTTGTTAGAATCATTTGATTTTGAAGAAGCGAAAAATAACTTAGAAAAAAAATATAATTATAAGGTAGATAAAAAAGATCTGATTAGTTACTCACTATATCCCAAGGTGTTTACTGAGTACCTAGATTATCTAGAAGAATATGGTGATTTAAGCCATATGGGAAGTGATGTATATTTCCATGCACTTGCAGAAGGTGAAACAAGTGAAATAAAGCTAGAAGAAGGTAAGTGTTTAGTTGTAAAACTTATGGAAATTGCTAAGGTAGATGATCAGGGTTATAGAAGACTTGATTTTGAAGTAAACGGATTCCGCAGAGAAATAAAGATACTAGATAAAGCAAGCAGCACAGGCACTGAAACAGCTGCTACCCAGATGGCCGATCCAAATAATGATTTGGAGATTGGGGCCAGTCTTCCAGGTAATATTGTAGAAATACTTGTAGAAGAAGGGGATGAAGTGGAAGAAAATCAAAGTCTAGTCATTATGGAAGCCATGAAGATGGAAACCAATATAACTGCACCAACAAATGGAGTGGTTTCGGCCATTCATGCTGTTAAAGGACAGCAGTTAGAATCTGGAGAATTAATTTTAGAACTCGAATAATGAGTTAAGTATCAAATAAATATCATTAAAAATATAATATGGTGAATTTAAAGTCCTGCTCTAGAATTTTTTGAGCAGGGCTTTTTTAAATGATAAATTAATAAATAAAAACGAGTATCCATTCTATTAGCCGATATATAAGATTTTCTTATAATATTTATATAGATGGAAATACATCATTAATCTATGATAAACTATATATTAGAAAATAAATATATATCAGTTAATTTATCAGGAGGCGATATTATGCCGCAAATAGATAAAAATAATAATCATAGTCATGGTCACCAACACAATCATCATGACACTTCTAATTTGAAATTTGCTTTTTTTATCAATTTAATTTTCACCATACTTGAGATAATTGGTGGTCTCTGGACAAATAGTATGGCAATATTATCAGATGCACTTCATGATTTTGGAGACTCGATTTCGCTTGGGCTTGCCTGGTTTTTAGAGGGTTATTCCAAAAAAGGTGCAGATAAGAAATTTACATTTGGTTATTCTAGATTTTCATTACTTGGTGCAATGATCAATGCTATTGTGCTTTTGATAGGTTCTTTTATTATTCTTTATGAGGCAGTTCCCCGTATATTTGCTCCAGAGCCTGTAAATGCTTCTGGTATGTTTATCTTTGCTGTAGTTGGAATACTTTTTAATGGAGCAGCTGTAATAAGGCTTAACAAAGGAGATTCTATAAATGAAAAAGTTGTGAGTTTACATTTATTAGAAGATGTACTAGGCTGGACAGCTGTACTGATTGTGAGTATTGTCTTAATGTATAAAGAGATACCAGTTTTAGACCCTATTCTTTCAATAGGAATAACGTTTTATGTACTTTTTAATGTTTATAAAAATCTTAAAGAGGTTCTTAATCTTTTTCTGCAGGGAGTACCTAAAGATATAGAAGTAGAAGAAATAAGAATTAAAATGCAGAAAAACACTGATATAATAGAGGTCCATCATATCCATATTTGGTCTCTAAAAGGAGAGAAAGTATTTTTAAGTGCACATGTTATTATAGATGATAGCTATTGTAAAGAGGATATCATAACTATAAAAAAAGAGCTTAAATCCCTGCTTCAGGAAGAAGGTATTGAACACGTTACACTTGAAATTGAATTTGAAAATGAAATTTGTAGTGATAATAATTGTTTGTGAAAGCTTGAACAAATATTATTTTAATGCTATAATTAATTAAATCCTGAGTATAAGGATAAAAATCTGAATACAAAGGAGAAATTAAAATTATCTTTCTGACTCAAGGGTATATTTATTTTTTTATTTACCTGAAATCAGGGAAGGGACATATTAATAATTATCTTATCGACCTTATTAACCCTATCTCTGTCTAATTTGATAGGGTTTTTTATTTTTATCTCAATTAGTCAAGAAAAACTTATTCGAATTGCTTTATTGGGTGTGAAGTTTATAAATTTGTCTCTCAAATGAATAAAATAAAAAACTAACTATAATTAGGAGTGATATTAAATGCAGGAAACACCAAAGGGGAATCGTCCACATATTGGATTTTTTGGCAGAAGAAATGTTGGAAAATCAAGTTTAATTAATGCCTTAACAAATCAGCAGCTAGCACTTGTATCTGATATTCCAGGTACTACCACTGATCCAGTTTATAAAGCAATGGAATTATTACCTTTAGGTCCAGTTATGATGATAGATACTGCAGGAATTGATGATAGTGGAGAATTAGGAGAGCTTAGAGTTAAAAAAAGTATTGAAGTAATTAGAAAGACAGATTTAGCAGTATTAGTAATAGATAAAGATTTAGAAATTGGTGATTATGAAAAAAAACTTTTAGAAAAATTTTCTGAAACTGATACACCGGTAGTAGCTGCTGTTAATAAGATAGATTTAAAAGATATTGAAAAGAAAGAAGTCAAAAATTTAGAAGAACAATTTGAAGTAGATTTTGTATTGGTTAGTGCGGAAAAAGGTATAGGTGTTGAAAAACTGCGTGATAAAATTGCAGAAAAAACTCCTCAAGACAGTGAAGAACTCTTTATTATTGGTGATCTTATAGATCCAGGTGATACAGTTGTACTTGTTACTCCAATTGATACAGCTGCTCCTAAGGGGAGACTAATACTTCCTCAGGTTCAAACTATTAGAGATGTACTTGATCATGATGGGATGTCAATTGTAACCAAAGAAAGGGAATTAAAATTAGCTTTAGAAAACCTAAAGGAAAAACCTAAATTAGTTATTACTGATTCTCAGGCTTTTATGAAAGTAGATGCAGATGTTCCTGATGATATTTTGATGACAAGTTTTTCTATACTTTTCGCAAGATTTAAAGGAGATTTGGAAATATTTTTACGTGGTGCTAGGAAATTAGAAGAATTAAAAGTTGATGATCGAGTTTTAATATCTGAAGCATGTACACACCGCAGACAGGCAGATGATATTGGCACTGTAAAAATACCGCGCTGGCTCAGACAAAAAGTTGGAAGTGAACTTGAATTTGAACATGTATCTGGTCGTGAGTATCCGGATAATCTTGAAGACTATGACTTAATATTACACTGTGGTGGCTGTATGTTAAACCGAAAAGAGGTAATTTCTAGACTCAGAGAAGCAGATCAGAAAGGTGTGCCTGTAATAAATTATGGTATGGCAATTGCACAGCTGCATGGTATTCTTGATAGAGCATTAAAACCTTTTCCACCAGTTCATAATTTATGGAAAGAGTCTAAAAGAGAAAAATCTTTAATTTAACTTTAATTGTTCAAAGAAAGGTATAAGATGAGAATAGAAACAGATAGTATTGGCAAAAAAGAAATAGAGTCTGATGCATATTATGGAATTAATACTCTGCGTGCCAGAGATAATTTTAATATCAGCAGACAATCAGTACATCCAGATTTAATTAAAGCAATTGCTGTTATAAAAAAGGCTGCTGCTGATGCAAATTTTCAGCTGAACAAACTAGATAAAGAAAAAGCAAGAGCTATTATTAAAGCTGCAGATGAAATTACAGATGATAAATGGCAGAATCAATTTCAATTAGATGCCCTACAGGGTGGAGCTGGAACATCAACAAATATGATGTTAAATGAGTTTATTGCTAACAGAGCTTTAGAAATATTAGGATTAAATAAGGGAAATTATGATTATATTCATCCAAATGATCATGTAAATTTAGGGCAATCAACAAATGATGTTTATCCAACTGCATTAAGAATATCGATTTTAAATCTTCTTAAAAAATTAAATAATACTACAGCTGAGCTGCAGGATGCACTTCAAAAAAAGGAAAAAGAATTTGCAGATATTATAAAACTTGGTCGAACACAGCTTCAGGATGCAGTTCCAATCACTTTAGGACAGGAATTTTCTGCTTATGCAGAAGCTGTCAATCGGGATCGCTGGAGAATATATAAAATAACAGATAGACTTAAAAAAATCAATTTAGGAGGTACAGCAGTTGGGACTGGGATAAATACATCTCAGTCTTATATCTATAAAGTAGCTCAAAACCTAAGAAAATTAACAGGGTTAAGTCTCTCTCATGCAGAAAATATGATTGACATTACTCAAAATATGGATATATTTGTGGAGGTTTCAGGTCTTTTAAAATCTTATGCTGTTAATTTAAACAAAATTGCTAATGATTTGAGGCTTTTATCTTCAGGACCAAATGGTGGTATTGCAGAAATCAAATTACCAGAAGTTCAGGCAGGGTCATCTATCATGCCAGGAAAAGTAAACCCAGTAATCTGTGAAATGATAAATCAAGTTTCAATTGAAGTTA
>CAZYRX010000009.1:0-35267 GCA_964649895.1 uncultured Halanaerobium sp. | reverse complement strand
GGAAAAGTAAACCCAGTAATCTGTGAAATGATAAATCAAGTTTCAATTGAAGTTATAACTTCAGACCAGGCAATTACTCTTGCTGCTAGAGATGGTCAGCTGGAGCTTAATGCTTTTACACCAATTATAGCTCATAAGTTGTTGAACATGATTGAATTAATGAATAATGCTGTAAAAATATTTATTGAGAAGTGTATTAGTGGTATTAGAGTTAATAAAGAGAGGACAGCTGAATTACTAAACTCAAGTCTTGCCTTAGTTACAGCTTTGGTGCCTTATTTGGGTTATGATAAAGCAGTTGAACTTGCTCATCAAGCCAAAGATGAAAATAAACAGATTAAAGAATTAATTATAGAAAAGAGATTATTTTCAGAAACTGAATTAAATAAAATATTGAGTTTAGAAAGGTTAACAAGACCCGGAGTAAATTTTGATTAGATGTTTATCCTGAAAAGTGATATTATATAGTTAGAAGAGGCAAGGGAGGGATAAATATGTATCACAAAAAAACTTCATTAGGAATGGACGAAAATGTAGAAGCACTTATTGCATATGCTGGTATCTGGGTAACTGGAATCATTATGCTTTTTTTAGAAACGGAAAATAATCATGTTCGTTTTCATGCCATGCAGTCAGTGATAACATTCTTTTCTTTGTTTATAGTTTCTTCATTAATTTTAGTTATTCCTGTTATTGGCATAATCATTTCTTCACTAATTACATTTATTGGGACAATACTCTGGATATTATTACTGTACAAAGCTTATAATGGTGAGATATATAAGCTGCCTTATGTTGGAGATATTGCAGAAGAATTAATTTTTGGAGAAAGTTTTGACAGAGACAATAAATAATAAATTTCGGTATTTATAAATGATTAAATTTCTTTTATCTAAGATTGAATTTTTATATATCAAACATAATGACATAAGATAGGGGTATGTAGAAGATGTTTAAGAAGCTGGGAAAGAAATTTTATTATTATGTGGCAAGATTTACAATAGTTCATGTACTTACTTATATGTTTATAGGTGTTATATTTACAAACCTACAAAATTATAAAGCAGCTTTTATGACAATTGAACAATTTGAAAACTACAGAACCTTAAATTCTGCTGTGGTTAGAGCTGCCCCCTTTTTCCAAATATTTAGAGGTGCTTTTTTTGCAGCAATTTTATATCCTTTTTACAACATTATCATAAAAAGTGAATACGGCTGGATTAAATTGTTTTTTGTAATCTGGGGATTCTCCTTTGTTGGTTCAATAGGCCCTATTCCTGGTTCAATTGAGGGATTTATTTACACCAATACAAGTATTAAGGAACACTTAATTGGTTCACCAGAAGTAACAATCCAAGCTTTAATTTTTAGCTGGTTTTTTGTCAAATGGGAAAATAGAACTGAAAGAGATTATGGGTAATTTTAACTATAAATTAAGATTTAAATGAGGAGATTAATAGATGAATCCTAAACTAAAATTTATTCATACAGCAGATATTCATTTAGGTAGGCCCCTCAGCTTTGCTGGTAATCCTTCTCAAGAACTGCTGGATATATTTAATAAAGCCGGGGAGAATGCACTAAAAAATTTAGTTGATAAATCAATCGAATATGAGGTTGATTTTATTATTATTGCCGGTGATTTATATGATCTTGAAGCAAGGTCTGTAAAATCAAGCCGGTTTTTTCTTGAACAGTGCAGAAGACTTAAAAAAGAAAATATTCCAGTATATATTATTTCAGGTAATCATGATCCAGCAGGAAAAAAACGAGAGCCATTTGAAATGCCGGCTAATGTCCATTTTTTTTCAAGTGAAAATGCTGAAACAAAGTTCTTCAGAAAAAACAATCTTAAAGCAGCCCGTATTATTGGTCAATCATATCGGGAAAAATTTGAATCAAGAAGTATGTATAATTATTACACTGCACCAGATAAGGCACTATTTAATATTGGTGTTATCCATACGGGTCTCGATAAAGAAAATAATCGTTATGTTCCACTTTCTAAATCTGATCTTATTTCTAAATCTGAAATACATTATTGGGCATTAGGGCATATTCATCAAAATATAGCAGTAAATAATGCCTCTCCCGCTATTCATTATCCGGGAACAATTCAGGGTAGAGATATTAATGAGGTTGGAAAAAAAGGATGTTTACTTGTAAATGTTGATCAAAATTTGAATATAGACACCAAATTCATGCATTTATCTCCAGTAGTTTTTAAAAATATTAACATTGATATTAATGATAAATCAGAAATAAAGAAAATCTCTGACCTTGAAAAAATATTAATAAAAAAATCTAAAAATATTTTGGATGATCTTGGGAAGAAAGAAGATGAATTTATAAATGCTTTGATTATTCGCTGGATTATTAAAGGACGTTCTGAAATTAATCAGTATATTAAAGATAATAGAAAAGAAGTAGAAGATAACATTTTACTGGAATTAAGAAGAAAATTTGTTAACCAAAGACCATTCATTTGGTCTCACTCGCTTGTCTTAAGAACAGCTGATAATTTACCTGAGCTTGATGATTTAAAGAAAAACAATCAGATATTTAAAGAAATAGATGAAGTGATAAAAGAAATAATGAAAAATGATCAATTAAATGAAGAACTAATTGATGAATGGGGTAAAATTTGGCAGGGCAGCAGAGAAGATGAAGAGAGGGAATCAGAAAGGTTTTTTGCTGATGAAAATCTAAAAAAAGAAATTTTAAATGAGGCTGAAAAAATTATAATTTCAGAAATTATAAAAGGCGGAGATTTAAAGTGAGAATTAAAAATATTTATATCAGAGATTTCGGTATTTTTAATAATCAACAGCTTAATAATCTTAATAAGGGAATAATATTTATTGGAGGACACAATCGTTCTGGCAAAAGTTCTTTTTTAGAAATTATCAGACATCTTGGTTTTGCTCTACCTAAAGATGGTTCTATTCCTCCTGCTAAAGAAAACTATTATATTCAGGCAGATTTAGAGAATGAAGACAACCATTATAGCCTCAGTTTAAGCGGCTATGCCAACGCGAATATTACTTCAGTTGATGGAGAAGAAGTTACCCCTGCAGAATTATATAATCATTTGGATAAATTTACTTATCAGCAGCTTTTCACTATTAGTCTGGATGAACTCCAGCAGATTTCTAATATATCAACAAACAGCAAAAAACAAAAGAAATTGTATTCAATGTTATTGGGAGCAGGTTTATCAGAAATTATTAGGGTTCCAGAAATTGCCGAAAATTATTATAAGAAAGCGGGAAATATCGGTGGTAAACGTGGTGACCCTTCTGTAGCAGATTTTAAACCTTTTTATAATGAAATTCAATCTGCTGAAAATGAAAAAGAAAGTGCCTTACTTCAACTTGATCAGTTTATTGAAAGCAAAAATAAGCTTAAAGAAAAAGAAAAAATAAAAATTGAAGTTAAAGAAAAAATAAGAAATCTTGAAAAAAAAGAATTTTTGGTTGATATCTTAAAAAATAATTATCAAAAATATAGCGAAATTGAAGCACTAGAATTTAAAATTTCTGAACAAGAAGATCTCAAATTAAATAGAAATAATTTTTTTGAAGAAGATTATAAAAAGGCATTAGAACTTAAAGAAAAATATTTAAAATCAGAAAAAGAGGTATTTTATGCAGAAAAAGAAATTTCCAAAATAAGCAAATTTAAAGAAGATTTTATAAAAAAATTGCTGGCTGAAAAGAATAATATAAATAAATATATAAATAAAAAAGATATTTTAATTGAAAGAATTAATAATAATATTGAAGCAAAAGAAGAACTAACAGAAAAAAGAATACTGCTGGAAAACGAAACTTCTAAATTAAATTCTAAATGGGAGCAGCCTCTCAAAAAAATAGAAAGCATTGATATTGATGATTTAAAACAATCAGAAATAGCTAGAAATATAGAAGATTATAAAAAAACAAAAGAAGAGTTAAAAAATATAAAAGAAGAAAAGGAAAATCTAAAACAGGAAATCAAAGTTCATCAGCAAAAACTAGAAAAGATGGATAATTATAATCCAGATCTTATTATTAAAAAGACTTATCTATATGTTCTTTTATCTGTTATATCAGGTATTACCGCATCTTTTTTTAATATTAATGCAGGTATATACATATCTGGAGCGTTTTTGTTTATTACCTATATTTTTTATTCATCTCATTATTCTTCTCATCGAAAAAAATTATCTGAAAAAGAAGAAATAATTGATAAATTAGATTCTCTCAAATTAAAACTTGAGCAAATCAATAATAAAGAAGATAAAGAAGAAAAAGAATTTAAAAATTTATCTAATATACTGGAAAATTATCGGAGAAAACTTAATATAGATGATATTGAGGCAGTTACTTTGATTAGTGATTATTATCGTACTGTACAGGATAAAAAAAACAGATTAGAGATTCTAAAAAGTGATGAGGAGAAATTAAATAAAAAAGAAAATGAAATTAATATAGATTTACATTCCATTTTAGATACTATTAGAATTATATCCAATTCAACAGCTGATAATATATTTAATCTATCAGAATTGGCTCTGGAAGAAGATACATTATTAAACAAACATCAGGAGATATTTATAGAATTAGATAAAACTGCAGATTATCTTGAGTTAACTGAAAAATATATGGAGCTGAATAGAGAATTTAAAGATCTCAAAAAAGAGATAGATAATTTATTAAACAGTATAGATTTTAAAATTAAAGCAAATATTTATGATAATCTTAAATTATATATTAAAGAAGCAGAGAAACTGCAAAAACACCTTGAAGTTGAAGCAGAATATAATTCTAAAAAAAATCAGCTGATACATACTTTAACTTCTTCAGATAAGATTAGAACTTATCTGCTTGATTACTCTAAAAATCAACTAAAATTCAATACTGCTTCTAAAGAAGAAATCCTTTATCAATCTTTTGTAGATCTTTACAGCCAATATTCTTCGCTAAAATCAGCAGAAAAAGAACATCAAAAGATACGTTCAGAGTTAGAACAAACAGTTAAAAATTTAGAAGAGCTTGATAATCAGATCAATAAATTAAATAATACAATGGATCAGCTTGCTTCTTCAGAAGATATTATAAATGCACATCAAAAAATAAATGAAGCGCGTATTAATCTTAAGAATTTAGCAGAGAGATATGCTGTCAATAAAACAGTTTATTTTATATTAAGCAAACTTCGAGAAAGAATTATTAATAGAGCAGAAGATGAGTTATTAACTCCTGCAGCCGAATTGCTTTCCAAAATAACGGATGATGAATATCAAGCTATTGAAACTTCTGATGATTTAGAAGATGCAGAATTTAAAACTATACTCGCTGATGGAAGTAGTTTAGATAGTGTTACTCATCTGAGTCGTGGAACAATGGAACAGCTTTTTTTAGCAGTACGTTTAAGCCGGATTAAAGAAATAAAACCATCCCTGCCTGTTGTACTTGATGATTCATTAGTTAATTTTGATCACAGCCATCTTTATAATACAGTAGAGATAATATCAGAATTTGCTAAAACACATCAGATTTTCATTTTGAGCTGTCATCCTCATTTTGTTAAATTTTTAAAAGATGTTTCTGATAATGTTCAGTATTGGAAACTTGATAAAGGCAAATTCAGCAGAGATAATGCTGATAATCTCATCAAATATTTAGATAAAACTCCGAATTAATAACCAGTATTAAAATTCATTTTTTGTGGCCGCCAATAGTATTATCGATTTTGTTTTTAATGCTTCCACTGCTTAAATTTCTTGCATAATAAACTACATCGCGGCCCATTTTTTCTGCCAACTTGTCACGGACTTTATTAATTTTGATTTTTTTATATTTTTTTTCAAATAAATTAAGCTGATTGTAATTTTTACTAGAAAAATTACCAAGACTCAAAGTTATTTTTCTTACTATCTGACCTTTGTAGTATTTATCAAAGATCAAAATAGCTGTATTATAAATATCTTCTGTCAGATTTGTTCTCTGTTTAATTGTCATTTGGTGTTTAAATCCTTTTTTATTTTCTTTTTTTGAATATCCTACAGTTAAAGAAACAGTTTTTCCACGGAGATAGTTATTTCTAACCCTTTTGGCTACTACTTCTGATAAATTAAATATTACGGTTTTTATTTCTTCAATTTCTTTATAATCCCGCATTAAAGTGATTCCTCTGCCAATATTTTTAGGTCTATCATCATAATGACCTTCAAGAGTAGAGTAATCTATACCCCAGGCGTGATAATATAACTGGTTTCCAATTATTCCAAATTTGTTTTCTAAATATTTTAAAGGCAGATTTGCAAGCTGGCCAATGGTGTAAACTCCAATATTATTCAATTTTTTTTCTATTCTACTGCCAATTCCCCAACATTGAGATAATTCTAAAGGCCATAATTTTTTGGGAACATCTTCATACTTCCAAATGCTGAAGCCTGTTTTTTTACCTTCAATATCCATGGCCACTTTTGATAAGAACATATTAGGAGCAATTCCCATACTGCAGAGAAGAGAAAATCTATCCCAGATATCTTTTTTTATTTTCTTGGCTGTAGTTTCAGGAGAACCATATTTTGCTGAGGTTCCATTTAAATTGAGCCAGGCTTCATCAATCGAGTAAATATGTATTGCATTAAGAGGAAGATAAGAGTTAAAAAGCTCAGTAATCTGCATCGAAATATCCAAATAGAGCTGCATATTTGCCTCAGCAATAATAATTTCTTCTCTATCGGGGATCTCATATAATCTGCTTCCTGTTTTAATTCCATATTTTTTCTTTAAAGCTGTAGAAGCTGCCAGCACAACTGATCCGGATCTATTTTTGTCTCCAACTACTGCAAGATAACTTTTTAAAGGATGTATGCCTCTTTTGACAGATTCTATACTTGCATAAAAGGACTTCATATCAATACAGAGAATATTATCATGTGGGGCATCACTATAATCAGGCTGCATGAACATCAGCTCCTTTCTTTTACGAACATATGTATAGCAATATTTTAACACTTAAAATGAATTAATGCAAACACAAGTTCGCAAATAATATACTCAGAATGACTTTTAACTCTTGAATATAACTGTTATAATAAATATAGATTTAATTAGGTTATACTACAAACTACTTTTAATAATTAATAGAGGTGATTTTATGACAGAAAAAATAGATAAAATAAGAGAAGATATTAGTTATTACTTAGATCACCAGGAAAATGTGCCTCAAGAATGGATAGAACATAATCATCCTGTAGATATAGCAGAAGCTCTGTCTAATTTAGAAGACGATTATATTGATGAATTTACCCAGTTATTGAGAACAGAAGACCTTGCAGATGTTTTTGAAGAATCTGATGAAGAACTACAGAAAAATATTTTGAAGTGCAAAAGTTCTCAAGAAATTATAGATATTTTCTCTCATATGGCTGCAGATGATATTACAGATATTCTAGGGCTTCTTAAAATACAAAAGAGAAAAGAACTGCTCCGCCACATGAAACAGGATGAAGCAATTGTCTTAAAAAATCTCCTCGGTTATGATAAAGAATCTGCCGGTGGAATAATGACAACAGAGTATTTAGTTTTAAATAAGAATTTAACTACTACTCAGGCACTCTCAAAAATAAAAGATATTGCTCCTGATACAGAAATTATAGGTACTATTTTTATTTCAGATAATAATAAAAAACTTGTTGGTACTGTTGACTTAAGAGATATTCTTAGTGCACCAAGAGAAACAAAATTAGTAGAGATCATGGATGATAATATTGTTAAAGTAACAGCAGATGTTGATCAGGAAATAGTAGCTCAACAAGTATCTAAATATGACCTAACAGTGATGCCTGTTGTTAATAAAAAAGGTATTTTGGTTGGAATTATTACTGTTGATGATATTATTGATGTAATTGAAGCAGAAAATACTGAAGATATGTTCAAAATGGTTGGAGTACATGAAGAAGAGAGTGTGAATTCACCTTTATTTAAATCTGTAAAAAGAAGATTGCCTTGGATGTTTATTAATCTGTTTACTGCATTTTTAGCAACTTTTACTGTTTCATACTTCGAGGATGTTATAACTCAAGTGGTAGCTCTTGCAGCTGCTATGCCCTTAGTTGCAGGAATGGGAGGTAATTCTGGTAATCAGACATTATCAGTTGTAATTAGAGGTATAGCACTTGGAGATATAGATTTTAAAGAAAACTGGAAACTAGTTTTTAAACAGGGTATGATAGGGGTGATAAATGGAGCAGCAACAGGCTTTTTTACCGGAATTATATTATACTTAATGTATGGCAATTATTATTTAGGGGTTATCATCTTTCTAGCAATGATGTTGAATTTACTTGCAGCAGGTATGTTTGGCTTTTTGATTCCTCTTACTCTTCAGTCTTTAGGGGTAGACCCGGCACTGGCATCAGCAATATTTTTAACAACTGTTACTGATGTATTTGGGTTTTTTGCCTTTTTGGGGCTTGCAAAGCTTTTTTTAATTTACCTTATCTGATCAATGATCATTATTTAGCTTTTTGAAAATTTATCTAAATATTTTATTAGATAATTAGCAATATATAGACTTTAATATTTAAGAAATACAATAGAGGACATTTTACTTATGTCTTGAATTAAATTAATAGCAATAATAATATAAATTAAATATAAATGAGGTGCTAGATTAAAAGTGGAAGATAATGAAATAACTTCAATACCATTTGGACAATTAGGAATAATAGTACATGAAAGCTGTAAAGAACTCGGAGAAAAGGTAAATGATTATATAGTGCAAAAAAGAAAAGAAAAATTACAAAACTGCGGTAATCAGTATCATTTGGAAAAAATACAGGATTCGTACATTATCGAAAGTGATATAATTAGATTTGCAAATGGTGAAGGTAAGGGGATGCTCAGAGAAACAATAAGGGGAAAAGATATCTTTATTCTCGCTGATGTAGGCAATTATAGTGTGACATATAATATGTTTGGTCAGGAAAATCGGATGAGTCCTGATGATCATTTTCAGGATATTAAAAGATTAATTTCTGCTATAGCGGGTAAGGCACGCAGGATTCACGTTATTATGCCTTTGTTATATGAAAGCCGTCAGGATAAAAGAAACAGCAGAGAATCCTTAGATTGTGCAATGGCTCTACAGGAATTAGAAAATTTAGGTGTAGAGAACATCTTTACATTTGATGCACATGAGACTCGTGTTCAGAATGCCATACCTCAAACTGGTTTTGAAAGTTTACATTCAACTTATCAGATTATAGAAACCATGAAAAACATTGAAAATAATATCAGTTTTGATAAAGATGAAATTATGGTAATTTCTCCAGATACAGGTGCAATGGATAGGGCCATTTATTATGCTGGTGTACTTGGACTTGATGTAGGACTGTTCTACAAAAGAAGAGATTATAAAAAGATTGTAGATGGTAAAAACCCTATTATTCAACACGAATATATGGGGGCAGATGTTGAAGGTAAAGATATTCTTATTGTTGATGATATGATTGCTTCTGGGGGATCTGTTTTTGAAATTGCAAAAGAACTAAAAAATAAAAATGCAAGAAATATTTATGTGGCAGTATCATTTACTTTCTTTACACATGGAATTGAAAAAATGCAGCATTATTTCGAAAAAGGATATATTTCTAAACTTTTTTCAACTAATTTAACTTATATTCCAAAAAAATTCAAGGATGCAGAGTGGTTTGCTGAAGTAGATATGTCACAATTTATTTCTCTACTAATAGACACAGTTAACTATGATGAGTCTGTTAGTCCACTTCTAGATGCAACAAATCGAATAAAAGACATACTTGACAAATAAAAAATCTTAAACCCAGCCTTCAATTATACAATATAGGCTGGGTTTTGTAAGTTTGCATATTTAATTAAATTCATTTCTATAGTAAACTAATAGAAATTAAAAATAAAGATACAGAGATTACTATTCTGCAACTTCTGCAACTCGACGTTTTCGTAATTTTACCACATCTAAATTTTTCCACTTTCCAGAAGAGAATCTCCAGACTATTAGTGCTGTTCTGGACATAATGTCAATACCCATTGCTAACCAGAAACCATTTAAACCAAATCCAAGCTTTAAGCCTAGAATATAGCTGAATAATAATCTTACTCCCCAATTGCCGAAAATAGTGAAGTACATCACCCATTTTGTATCTCCAGCACCTTTAAGAGCCCCGGCAAGAACCATTAACAGCCCTAGTAATGGTTGAAATAAAAGAAAAATTCTGAGTGCTGATACTGCCATCCCTATTACTGCTGGATCATTAGTATAGAGATTAACTATTGGTTTAACAAAAATGAACATTGTTACTGAAGCTAAAGTCATAAGCCCCAGGGTTAAATAAGAAGATTGTTTGCTGTAATCTTCTGCTAAATCTTTTCTTTTTGCTCCTAGACTTTGGCCAACTAAAGTTGTTGCAGCCATTCCAAAACCAAATCCAGGCATAAAGGCTAGAGAAGAGACATTCATTGTTACAGCATTTGCAGCAATTGTTGCTGTACCCAAGCCTGCAACCATGGCAGTATATATAATCTGACTGCTCTGGCGTGCAAACTGCTCAACAGCTGCTGGTATTCCAATTGTTAGTATATCTTTTGTAATAGCAAAATCAATTTTAAATTCAATATATTTTAAGTCGAGTTTTATTCCTTTTTCACCTTTTATTAAAATGGCAATTCCAATTAAAAATCCCACAAATCTACCAATACCACTCCCGAGAGCTGCACCGGTGATACCTAGAGCTGGGAAAATACCTATCCCAAAAATCAAAAGATAATTAAAAAGTACATTTACAACATTACTGATAAACATAATAAATAACGGGGTTTTCATATCACCAATACCCTGCAGTATTGCATTAATGACCATCATAGGTAGTCCGACTAACATAGATGCTAAAACAATATTTAAATAAACTGAACCATTATCAATTATAAAAGGATTAGCTTCTTCCATCAAAAAGGTCATTGATAACATTAATTGTTCAGAAAAAAATATTCCCAAACCTCCTATAACTAAAGCAGCAAGGAAACCAAGCATTAATGACTGCCACATAATATGGTTTGCTTCTTCTTTATTACCTGCGCCAATATGATGTGCAACAAGAGCAGTAGCTCCGATGGTTAAAGCCATTAAAGTACCGATTAGAACAAATACTATTCTATTTCCGATGTCAACTGCAGCAATTGCAGAAGCTCCAAGCTGACCTACCATAATTACATCTACTACTCCTACGATGCTCTGCAGGAACATTCTTAAGATTGCAGGCCACGCTAAATGAAATATATTTTTTCGCATTTCTTTATGATTATTAACATTAGTTAATTCTGACAAAACAACTCACTCCTACTAGAATATCTCTATATGCTAACATTTATTATATGCTATAAATTAGATATAAACAAGTAAATAGATAATATTTAGCTAAATATAATCAGACTGATCTTATGCTTTAGATTTAATGATAATAAATAGCTAATTTCTGTTTTTTAATAATTCATCAATAAACTGTCTGGCACTTCTGCCTGAACGACCATTATTCCATTTGCTCCATTCAAGAGCTCGATTTTCTAATTCATTTTCATCTATTTTTATATTTTCTTGATCTGCAATTTCTCTTACAATTTTTAGATACTCCTCTTGAGCTGGAGTATTATACATTAATGTTAGTCCAAATCTTTCTGCAAGTGAAAGTTTTTCATTTAAGATATCATCTTTATGAACTTCTGATTCTCGATCCTGCCATTTTTCTCTAACTAAGTGACGGCGGTTGCTGGTTGCATAAAAGAGTACATTATTTGGTTTGATTTCTATACCGCCCTCCATAACTGCCTTTAAGTACTTATATTCTGTTTCAAATTCTTCAAAAGAGAGATCATCCATAAAAATAATAAAATAGAGACCGCGCTGACTTAGATATTCTAAAATTTGAGGTAATTCTTTTATTTGATTACTGTTAATTTCTATTAATCTTAAACCGTTATTTTTGTATTTATTTAATAGTGCTTTGACAGAAGAAGATTTACCTGTACCGCTATCACCATATAGTAGAACATTATGAGCCTTTTTACCATTCAAAAAGCTTTCAGTATTAGCAATCAATTTGTCTTTTTGTTTTTGATAGGCTATTATTTCATTAAAAGTTATTTTATCTGGATTTTTTACAACTTTTAATGAAGAATTTTTCCAGTAGAAGGCAGAACTTTTATTCAATAATTCTGCCCCATTTGTTTTATAAAAATTACTTAAAGAGCTGATTGAAGTATGAGGATTTTTAGAAAAATCATTATCTTCACTATTTTTTCTATTATTGAATAAATTATCAAACGTTTTTAAATTACTTTGATTTTCTTTATTAGGTTTATATGGAAAAAGAAAATTATATTGATTCATATTGAAAAAATTTAAAAGATCTAAAAAAGAGATATTAAATAGACCAGCTAATAATTCAATATCCTTTAATGTAATACTATATAAGCTTGAATCTCTAGTAATCTTTTCTTTTTCTGCCTGTGCAGAGAAACTATTAAAATCATTTATTATAATTCCTTTAATATAATTATGCCAGATATCATCATTTAATCCTTTTTTTTCAGTATATTCTATAAGTCTGGCAGTTATTTCAATGAATTTTTTCTTTAAATTAGACTTGTCTAAATTATTTTTATTCAAAATGATGTTTTTTAGGTCAAAGATAATTTTATCTTTATTTAAATTCCTGTAGATAATTAAGCTATTTAAAGAAGAAAAAACTTTTGAAATATAATTCCTGTCAATATCATTATTATTTTTGCTGCTTTGCTCAATAGTCATAAATTTTCACTTCCTATTTTATTATTTTATGATTACAAAATTTTAAGTGGTTATTATATACATTATAACAAAAATATGATTAAATTAATATCAAATCTATTTATTTAAACTTGCAAAATTGGCATATACTTAACGTTATTAAAAAGCTTTTTTACGATTTGCTGTATTAATTTACTTTTATATATATATATAATATAATTTTTATATAAAGAAAGTAATTATATTAGAAATAAGTGAATTATGGAGGCTTAAGATGAATGAAGAAAGTGAATTAAATCAATATTTAAATATAAAAAACGCTTTATTATATTTTTCAATATTTTTGGCTATCACTGCAGCTGTACTTTATTATATTTATAAGGTTTTTGCAGAAGGTGCAAACTTAGAACTGATTTTAACTTTTTCTTCAGAAATAATTTTTGCTTTATTTATTTTATTATTTTTATATTTTTTATTTGATGCATTAAGATTATTTTGTATTTTAAAAACTCTGCAGGCAGATATATCATTTTTGGCAGTTTATAAATTGGTATTTATTAATCTTTTTATTTCGAATATTACTCCTATGGCTACTGGTGGTGGAGTAGCACAGGTTTATTTTTTGCAGCAAAGAGGTGTACCTCTTGGTAAATCTAGTGCTGGTGTTGTTATACGGACTCTTCTCTCTGCATCTATGTTATTTGTAAGTGTTCCATTAATATTATTTAACAATAAAGCTCTGATGAATATATTGCCAGGTAATACTATCTATATTTATGTATCAATTTTTATATTTTTATATATAGCTTTCTTTTATATTTTAATTTTTAAAATTAAAATAATAATGAAGTTTTTTTATATAATACTTAACTTTTTGAATTCAAAACATCTTTTGAGCAGAAAACGTTACAAGAAGATGCTTAAATATATTTTTGAGCATTTAGAGTTATTTTCAGAAGATCTTGCATATTTTATCCAGGGTAAAAAAATGTATATATTTAGTTCACTTATATTCACATTCATATTTTTATTAGCAGAATTTAATTTCAGTTATCTTTTATTAAAAGGGATGGGTTATGATATTCCTTTTACTAAAATTGTATATCTGCAGGTTATAATTACATTTGTTATGTATTTTGCACCTACTCCTGGAGCATCAGGTGTTGCAGAGGGTGGTTTTTCACTTCTGTTTGCTAATCTAGTAGCAAAAAAAGATATATTCCCTCTTTTGTTTTATTGGCGTTTTTTTACTAAGTACATTGGGATTTTCATTGGGATTATAACATTCTTTTTTTTGATAATCAAAGGAGATGCTGAAAGTGAAAAATGACAGTAAAATCTGGTTGTTAATTTTAATTACAATTATTATTATATTATTGACTTACAAGATATATGCACCTTATACTATAGAGGATTTCAATGCACAAAATATTAATAATATGAGTATAATTAAAAAAGAGATTGAAAATGATCAGTTTTCTTTTGCAGTAGTGGGGAACATAGAAAATTCTATTGCTATTTTTGATAACCGTATTTTAAATGAGTTAAATAAAAAAAATATTGATTTTATTATATCAACAGGTAATAATTTAATAGATAGTGATGAAGGTAAGTACAGGGTATTTTATAGAACACTACAAAAACTTAATATACCTTTTATTACAGTATTAGGAGAAAATGAAATTGAAGATGAAGGACAGAAGAATTTTTATAAATATTTTGGCCCTTTTTATTTTTCTTTTCAAATAGATGATAGTTATTTTGTTTTTTTAGATACTACAGGTAATACAAATCTTAACTGGCAAAAAGAATGGCTTATTAGTGAGTTAAAAAGTGCTCAAAGTTTTAAAAATATCTTTGTAATAATGAATAAACCGCCATTAAAAATAGAAGCCGATTATTTAATTAAAGATGAGATAGATTATATTGTTTCAGAAGAAGATAGAGCTTTTTATCAAGAGATATTCAGCCGGTATAATGTAGATTCTGTTTTCTCTTCAAACATGCCTCTTTATCACAAAAATAGAATAAAAGGAGTTAATTATTTTATTAGTGGTGGAGCAGGAGGTGACCTTATAGTTGATAATGAACACAGCTTTTATCATTATTTAACTATAGATGTAAACTCTCAAGTTATTAGCTATAACCTGAATAGAATAGAAACAGACCCAGGTATATTTTCTAAAATTATGGTAAATATCTGGGTTACTGTACAATCTTTTATATATACAAATTATTTAAATATTTTAATTATATTTTTCATATTTCTAGCAGTATTTTATATATTACATCGTGAAGTAAATAAAGAAATAGATTATTACAGAAATTTTGCTTATTCTGATGAAAAATATAAAGATGAAAAATATAAGATTGCAATGTTTACAAATAATTATTTTCCAGTAATAGGTGGAGTTCCTATTTCTATCAAGAGGCTCTCAAAAGCTTTAGAAAAAAATGGCCATCAGGTTAAAATATATGCTCCTAAATATAAAAAACAATCAAACATTGATGAAAAAAATATTTTCCGATGTAGTACACTATATTATTACAAAGAATCTGGGCTTGATATGCCGGTAACTAATATTTTTTCTCCCCAGATAAAAAAAGATTTTGCAGCTGAAGATTTTGATATAGTTCATTGTCATCATCCTTTCTGGTTGGGAAGTAAAGGAAGAAGACTAGCAGAGAAGAATAATATACCTACTGCATTTACTTATCATACTCGTTTAGAAAAATATGCTCATTATGTTCCTGATATATTATTTATGCGTAAATTTTTTGCAAACCGGCTTTCTCATTTTCTTATTAAGAGTTTTTCAAATAAAACTGATGCTGTTTTTGCTCCAACAGATTCTACAAAAGAATATTTAAGGAATGTTGGAGTAAGCAGATATATTAAAGTTCTACCTACAGGAATTGATTTTGATAATTATAAAGCAGATAAAGAAAAAATTTCTAAGCTTAAAGATAAATATCTTGCAGATAATGACTATTTACTACTCACAGTTGCAAGACTATCTAAAGAGAAAAATTTATATTTTCTACTAGATGGTATTAAAAAATTAAAAGAAAAAAGTGATTTCAGTTTTAAACTGCTCATTATTGGTGAGGGCTCAGAAAAAGAAAATCTTGAAAAATACATCAAAGAAAATAATTTAGTTGAAGATATTGAAATGATTGGTGCAGTTGATTTTCGGGAAATAAGCAAATATTATTTAGCTGCAGATCTTTTTGTATTTGCTTCTACAAGTGAAACACAAGGGATGGTACTGCTTGAGGCAATGGCAGGATATACACCTGTAGTAGCTGTGAGGTCAAGTGGGATTGATGATGTAATTGAAAACGATAATAATGGTTATAAGACAGATGAAGATCCTGAAAAATGGTCAGATAAAATCATAAAAATATTATCTGATGAAAAGCTCTATAAAAGAAGCTCTAAAAATGCAAGGGAAATGGCAGAAAACTACTCCATAATTGAGATGGCAGAAGATGCAGCAGCAGTTTATAGAAAGATATCAAATTTGAAGAAATATGACAAAAAAAATAAGAACGAATAAAAGAATAAAGATAATAAAGAATAAAAAAGGTGTTAGGAGTAATATACCCCTAACACCTTTTTGTCATTTTATTAATTATTTATTAGATCTTGCAGCTTCAATATTTATTTTTGTTCCTTTAATATAATTATCTTTCATTATTTGTAGTACTTCATGACCTTTTTCTCTAGGAACCTCAACAAAGGTAAAATGATCATAGATATCGATTGCTCCAATCAAGCCGCCCGGCATTCCTGTTTCACCAGCAATTGCACCGACAATATGACGTGGAGAGACATTATCCTTTTTACCAATATTGATAAAGAGTCTTACCATTCCAGGTTCAGCTCCTGTATCACCAAAGTTGATAGTATTTGTTTCTTCTTCAGCATTTTCATCTCTGTTCATTGATTTTTTCATTAAAGCTGCAGCAATTTCTATTGCAGTGTATTCTTCACCAATTAAGCTCTCTATGAGTCCAATATATTTACTTAATTTTTCTGATTCAATATAATCAGTTAATTCTCTGCTGAATTGTTCAAATTTTGCTTCTTCAATATCATCAACTGTTGGAATCTCATCTCGTTTTATTTTTGATTTTGTATATTTTTGAATATCTCTTAATTTATAGATATCTTTACCTACAATAAAACTAAATGCTTTACCACTTTTTCCTGCACGTCCAGTTCTACCGATTCTGTGTACATAATAATCAGTATCTTGTGGTAGATCATAATTGAATATTGCTTCAACATTATCTACATCAATACCTCTGGCTGCTACATCAGTTGCAACAAGAATTTCTATAATTCCATTTCTAAACTTATTCATAACCCTATCTCGTTGGTTTTGGTTTAATCCACCATGTATAGCATCAGACAAATAACCGCGAGCCTGGAGTTTAATATTCAATTCATCTACCATTTTGCGGGTATTACAGAATACTATTGATAATTCTGGATTATTAAGATCCAGCAGTCTTGTAAGTGCTTTTAATTTATCATGACGTCTTAATTCATAATAATATTGCTCTATCGAAGGTACTGTTAAATTTTCATGTGCTATTTTTAGAAACTGAGAATTTTTTTGATATTTTTTGCTTAATCTTCTTATTGAATTTGGGATTGTTGCTGAAAAGAAGAGAGTCTGTCTGTCTTCAGGTATATCCCTCAATATAGTTTCTATATCATCTATAAATCCCATATCAAGCATAACATCTGCTTCATCAAGCACAAAATAATTAATATTATTTAATTTTAAGGTACCTCTTCTAATATGATCCATAACTCGTCCTGGAGTACCAATTACGATCTGGACTCCCTTATTTAAAGCTCTTATTTGTCTTTTGATTGATTGTCCACCATAAACTGGTAAAGTATAAATTCTCTTTTTGTATTTTGCAAGCCTTTTTAATTCTTCTGACACCTGTACTGCAAGTTCTCTTGTTGGACAAAGAATAATTGCCTGAGGATTTTTATTATCCGCATCCATTTCTTCTAATAATGGTATACCAAAGGCAGCTGTTTTCCCTGTACCAGTCTGTGCCTGTCCAACAATATCATTTCCAGCAAGTACAGAAGGAATAGCATTAGTTTGAATAGGGGTTGTTTCTTCAAATCCCATATCATCAACTGCTCTTAAAATTTCTTGAGAAATATTTAATTCTTCAAATTTAATCTTTTGCAAATTTAATTCCACTTCCTTTTTTTATCTTTCTTTTTTATTGCATCTGCTTCATTATTTTTAAGATATTATAATGATTTAATCATTTTCTTAAAAAGCATATGCAAATTAAACTTATTTTATTTACATTCCAACTCAAACAAATTTTTAAATATTATAGAACTCTATAAATATAAAAATCCCTGACCAAAATTATATAGTCAGGGTTTAATTGCTATATTACTTTTAATTTTTATAAGATTAAGATATAATTAAACATAATAAAGATTAATTTTTTAGTCAGCTCTTTTAGTATATAGTAGTGAACTCTCAAAGTCAAATAGAATTTTAGACTATTTAATTACGATTTAATTATAACATATAACTATGCAGTATAAGTGATTATTATTTTAGTATTACTAATAGATAGTATATAATATCTTATGAGAGCAGAAATTACAGTGGTTTATTCAAATAAATTTAATTAATTTTTTATAGTGAGGTGAAAGGAAAATAAAATAATTAGTTTTTTATTATTTATTTTTTTTTAAGTAACTTTGGGAATTTATGAACAATATTTATGTTTTAAGCTGTTAATATATTTTCTATATAACTTTTATTTATATTGTTTAAGTATTTTAAATCTTTTTATTATTTTTATTAGTCTAATTAAGAAATAACCTATTTAAAATTATAATTATCAGGAGGTTTAATGATGAAAAAAACTGAAAATATTCTTGGATTTATTGCAATTCTATTAGTAGTAGTAGGAGCAAAATTCTGGTTACAAACAGATATTTTATTTTTTAGATTATTAGTTGGAGGTGGACTTGGATATGCTCTAGCCCGTGCTTATACTGGGTTTGCGGGTAGTGTAAATAGAGCTTATAGAACAGGTTCTGCTAAATTGATGAGAGTTATGATGTTTTTATTTTTCTTTACAGCTCTAATAACAACTGCATTTTTATTTGGTAATGATCCTACCAGTTATAACATCTGGATTAAACCCATTAATCTTGGTTTAATACTTGGTGGTTTTTTATTTGGTTTTGGTATGTCATTGTCAGTTTGCTGTGCAAGTGGTGTTTTAACAGATATTCCTCAAGGTCTACCTAGAGCAGGAATTACACTGCTGTTTTTTATGGCTGGAGTCTTTTTTGGTTTTCCAATTCAGAATTCTTCTGAAATAGTACGGGATTCTTGGGTTAGTACATTTATTGGAAGAGAAACAATGGGAGGAGTTTTCCTACCCGATTATTTTAGGGGAGATGGCTTAGAAGGTTATTTAGGTGCCTTGGCAGTCCTTGCCCTTATTTGTGGTGTAGTTATATATTTATCTTATCTTTTTGAGAAACGTCAAAAGAATACAAATAAATATAAAGGTCATCCTATGGAAGAAATGCAGGATAATTTAGAACCGATGGATTTAAGTAACTTTAAATTATTTAGTTCTCAAACTTATGAACAATTATTTGTTAGACCTTGGACTTTAATGCAGGGCTTTGTGGTTATCAGTGCAATATTTGCCTTAATGATGGGAGTTACTGGAGCAGGTTGGGGAGCTTCTCAGCCTTATGGTTATTGGTTTGGTAAGATATTAATGTTATTTGGATTTTCTCCACAAGCTCTTTCTGAATTTACATTAATGTCACCAAGCGTATTTTCAACTCCATTTTTCCAGGATCAGATTTCAGTGCAAAATTTTGGTATACTCAGTGGAGCAGTTATTTATCTTCTTACTGCGGGTAAATTCAGAGAAGCTTTTACTTCAACCTTAGATATTAAAGGGAAAGAAGCAGCTTTATATGCACTTGGAGGTTTTAGTATGGGTTTTGGTACACGTCTGGCAAATGGATGTAATGTTGGAGCACTTTATACTCCAATAGCTAACTTCTCATTGTCTGGCTGGATATTCTTGATTTTCATGGTTGTAGGTGGAATCTTAAGTAATAAATTTAATGATATGCTTTACAGCCAATAATATAATTTATAAAATTAGGGGGAAAAAGAATGAGTAAAAAAATTGTTGTTGTCGGTGGTGTAGCTGGAGGAGCTGGTGCAGCTGCAAGAGCAAGAAGACTTGATGAACATGCAGAAGTTGTAATGTTTGAGCGTGGTTCACATGTCTCTTTTTCAAACTGTTCACTACCATATCACTTAAGCGGTATTGTTAAGGAATGTGATGATTTAGTATTAATGTGTCCAACAGCTTTTGCTGAACAATATAATATTGATGCAAGGGTAAAAAGTGAAGTTACTAAGATAAATAGAGAAGAAAAAACAGTGGAAGTTGAAAATCTTGAAACTGGAGAGGTATACAAAGAAAGCTATGATAAGCTTGTACTTTCTCCTGGAGCAAATCCAATTAAACCTGGTAGTATTAAAGGTGTAAATAATGAAAATGTATTTACAATCAGAAATGTTGACGATATTGATCGCTTACATCAGTATGTTAAAACAAATGATATAAAAGATGTAGCTGTAATTGGTGCCGGATATATAGGTGTTGAAATTGCTGAAAACTTCGTGCATTCTAATAAGAATGTAGCTTTAGTTGAAGCAATGGATCAGGTTATGCAGCCTTTAGATTTTGATATGGCACAAATTCTACATAAAGAGCTCTATGATAATGGAGTTAATTTATTATTATCGGATCCTTTAACTGAAGTGCATGATGATCATGTTGTATTAAAATCAGGAAAGAAGATAGATGCTGGTGCAGTAGTATTGGCTATTGGTGTCAGCCCTGAGACAAAGCTTGCCAAAGAAGCAGATCTAAAGATTGGAGAAACAGGCGGAATAGAGGTAAATCACAACTATATGACTAGTGATCCTGATATTTATGCTGTGGGTGATGTTATTGAAGTATATTCACGAATTGCCCGCTCAAAAACAAGACTACCTTTAGCTGGACCTGCTCAAAGACAGGCAAGAGCTGCAGCAAATCATATTTACAATATCCCCAGCACAAATAACGGAGTAATTGGAACTTCTGTAATTAGAGCTTTCAATTACAATGCTGGCACAACAGGTCTCAACGAAAAACAACTTAAAGATGCAGGCATATCTTATGATTTTGTTTATGTTATTCCAACAGATAAGGTTGGACTAATGCCAAATGCACATCCACTTCACTTCAAACTTTTATATGAGGTGCCAACAGGAAAGATTTTAGGAGCTCAAGCTGTAGGTAAAGGTAATATAGATAAGAGAATAGATGTAATTGCAACCTCTATTTTATTAGATGCAACAGTTCAGGATCTAATGGAATCAGAGCTTGCTTATGCACCGCTTTTCTCAACACCTAGAAATGCAGTTAATCAGGCTTCATTAGTTGCAAATAATTTAATCAACAACCGCTATAACCAAGTACCTGTAACTAAGGTAAGAGAACTTGTAGAAAATGATGCTTTTATAGTAGATGTTAGAGAAAAAGAAGAATATGAAGAAGGACATCTTGTGAATTCTGTTAATGTTCCTTTAAGTGAATTAAGAGAGAGACTTGATGAAATTCCTAAAGATGAGCCAGTATATCTACACTGTCGTTCAGGTCAAAGAAGTTACAACGCTGTATTAGCATTACAGCAAAGAGGATATGATAATGTAACTAATATATCCGGTTCCTTTATGGGGATTTGTTTCTATGAGTATTTCTTAGATCAGACTACTGATAGAGAAAAAATTGTGACAGAATACAATTTTGAGTAAAGTTTCTACTAGTAAGAAATATTTTAAATAACAAGTAATATATTAAAACCCCCGATAATTTATCGGGGGTTTTGCTAATTCTAGCAATTTTAAGTTTTAAGCTTAAATTGAATAAATCTCAATCATTATTATTTATTATACAACTCCCTGATCTAACATTGCATTAGCAACTTTTAAGAAGCCTGCAATATTAGCACCAGCAACAAGATCACCTTCCATACCATATTCTTCTGCAACTGCACTAGCATCCTTATAAATGTCTACCATAATACCCTTTAATTCTTGATCCACTTTATCAAATGTCCAATCATCAAACATAGCATTTTGAGTCATTTCTATTGCTGAGGTTGCAACTCCACCTGCATTTGCTGCTTTTCCAGGCACATAAAATACATCATTATCTTTAACAAGTTTAATTGCATCTGGAGTAAGGGGCATGTTTGCTCCTTCGCCAATAGCAATAACACCATTATCTATTAGCTGTTGTGCAGCATCAGCATCCATTTCATTCTGAGTAGCACATGGTAATGCTATATCACAATCAATTGACCAGATATCAGTACATTCATCACAATATTCTGCATCAGGATATTCTTCTAGATATTCTTTAATCCGGCCGCGATTCACCTCTTTTATTTCTTTTACAAGATCAAGGTCAATACCTTTTTCATGATATATATAACCTGATGAATCACTCATAGCAATAACTTTAGCACCTAATTGAGATATTTTTTCATTAGCATATATCGCAACATTACCTGAACCAGAAATCACAACTCTTTTATCATTTAATGAAATCTTATTATCTTTGAGCATTTCTTCTAATATGTAAACTAAACCATATCCTGTTGCTTCTGTTCTAACAAGACTTCCACCCCAGTCAAGACCTTTTCCAGTTAAAACACCAGCTTCATATTTGTTTTTAATACGTTTATACTGGCCGAATAGATAACCGATTTCTCTTCCACCAACACCAATATCTCCAGCTGGAACATCAGTCTGGAATCCAATATGACGGGAAAGTTCTGTCATGAAACTCTGGCAGAAACGCATTACTTCAGCATCGGATTTTCCTTTTGGATCAAAATCACTGCCACCTTTACCTCCACCAATAGGACGTCCTGTTAATGCATTTTTAAAAATCTGTTCAAAACCTAAGAATTTAACAATACCAACATATACAGATGGATGGAATCTGAGACCACCTTTATATGGGCCTAAAGCACTGTTGTATTCGATTCTGAATCCTCGGTTAACTCTTGTATTCCCTTCATCATCAACCCATGGAACGCGAAATATAATCTGTCTCTCTGGTTCTACCAGTCTTTCCAAAATTCCATGTTCTTCATATTCAGGGTGTTTTTCAAAAACTGGTTTTAAAGATTCCAGAACCTCTTCTACTGCTTGATGGAATTCTGCTTCTCTAGGATTTCTTTCTTTAACCATTTCCAACACTTTTTCCGTATAATTACTCAAACTTTTCACTCCTCAAATTTTTTATTATTAAACTATCACTAGCTCAATATTAATATATATTTCACATAAAATCAATTATTGTAGTACAAGTATACCTGTATACAATGAATTTTTATATTTGATAATTATTCTTGACAATGAAACTATCATTGTATATACTAAATCTAAATATAATTTAATAATAAAAGCAAATAGGAAAATGCCTCATCTTATTGATGAGGTAGAGGCGCGGAAAAGAAAAGTAACTTAAATTATTAGTTGAACCACTAAATTTAAGTGAAAGGCTAATTCGCCGAAGTATTTATCTGTGGTTCAGCTGATAAATGCTGGGTCTGTATAAAAAATATGCAGGACTGTCATTATGAATTTAATCCAGATTCATAATGTTGAGCTATCTCTAAATTTGGAAGAGGTGATTTCTCTGATTAAGAATTTTAACTCAGCGATTTCGCTGAGTTTTTATTATCTATATACAATTAAATAAGACTAGCTATAATATCGAGTAGCTATATCAAATAAATTCTTTTCAGAACAAAAAAACATGGATGATTAATTTTCCTTATAATATGAGATTTAAAAAGATTTTTGTTATAATATAAATAGTTAGATTAAGTTATTATTTAATATAATATGTAGATGACATCAGTATTAAGATTACTTATTTTATCCCTAATCTTTAAAAGCTACAATTTAAATCTTTGGTTCTACCACAAAAAGAACATCTTGAGCTTCAGAGCAAATATAACCTTTTTGTGTTCGAACCAAATCTTGTAATTATAAAATATTTTATTTTAGATGATTTGCAAAAATATAAATAAAAAATATAAAAATGGAGTAGATTTATGAAAAATATTACAATACCTATTGAGAAAATTAAAGAAATAGTAGAAGAACACGGAACCCCTTATCATATTTATGATGAAAAAGTTATAGTTAATAGATTAAATCAGCTTATCTCATCATTTAACTGGGTGGAATTTAAAGAGTATTTTGCAATTAAAGCAAATCCAAATCCACATATTTTAAAAATTATGAAGGAAAATAATTGTGGAGTTGATGCAGCTACTGTATCGGAAATAAAACTAGCTGAAGAAGCTGGTTTTGAAGGAGAAGACATCATGTTTACTTCGAATTTGACCACTTTAGAAGCATATCAATATGCTGTTGAGAGGGGCTGTATTATTAATATTGATTGGGCTGATGATATTTATGAATTGTATGAAGCTGAAATAACTTCGGAAAATATATGTTTTAGATTAAATCCCGGCTCAATAAAAAATGAAATTATGGGTGATTCTTCAGAATCTAAATTTGGTTCAACAGCTTTGCAAATCAAGGAAGCAGTGGCATTTCTTGTCAAAAAGGATATTAAAAATATTGGTCTTCATACAATGGTAGTGTCAAATGAAAATGATCCAGCAATATTTAAAGAATATACTGAGATGATATTTGATTTTGCCAAAGATTTAATTGATGAATTTGGAATCAAGATTGACTTTATCAATATTGGTGGAGGAATTGGTATTCCTTATTTACCTGAACAAAAAGTAGATGTTAAAGCAATTGCAGAGGCAGTTAAAGAATCATACGCAAAAGTATTATTGAATAATGATATAAAAGCTAAGATTTTTATGGAGTCAGGACGCTATGTAACAGGTGAATCTGGTTATTTGGTCACAGAAGTTATCAAAGAAAAAGAAACTTTCAAAAAATATCTTGGTGTAGATGCATCAATGTCTGATCTAATGAGGCCAGGAATGTATGGAAGTTATCATCATTTAACTAATATCACTGCACAAGAAAGATGCGAAGAAGAAAAAGAAGTTTATGATGTAGTTGGGTCTCTCTGTGAAAACAATGATAAGTTTGCAGTTGATAGGAATCTCTCGAAAAGCAGAATTGGAGATTTGATTGTTATTCATGATACTGGAGCACATGGACATTCCATGGGTTTCAATTATAATGGTATGCTGCGCAATGCTGAATTCTTATACACTATAGATGGAGAAATTAAAAAAATAAGACGAGATGAAAATTTTGAAGACTATACTAATACTATAATAGGAGGCTATTAATATGTTTACAGGTTTTGGTACAGCACTTATAACCCCGTTTAAAGAAAATGGTGATGTTGATTATGCCATGTTTGAAAAAATACTTGATAATCAATTAGAAAATAGTGTTAATGCATTAGTTGTTTTAGGTACAACAGGTGAATCACCTACTGTACATTTTAAAGAAAGAGAAGAGTTAACTAAAATTGCTGTAGAAAAAGCTAATGGAGAAGTACCTGTTATAGTAGGCACTGGTACTAATGATACTTCTAAAGTTGTTGAAATGAATATCCTTGCAGAAGAAAATGGAGCAGATGGTGTCTTGATAGTAACTCCTTATTATAACAAAACAAGTCAGGCTGGTTTAATTGACCATTACACATATATTGCGGAAAGAACTGAGCTGCCTATTATTGCATATAATGTACCATCTCGGACTGGAGTCAATATAGAACCTGCTACTTTTAAAGCTATGTCAGATCAGGCAGATAATATTATCGCAATTAAAGAAGCAAGTGGAGATATGAGCCAAATATTAGAAATAATATCACTCACCAGAGACTCTAAAATTTGTTATTCAGGAAATGATGATCAGGCATTACCACTCATGATGTCAGGTGGAAGTGGAGTTATTTCTGTACTATCTAACCTTTTACCTGGTGTTATGCACGAAATAACAGAAAATATTCTGGCAAATAATTATCAAGAGGCCAGAAATATATATTACAAATATCACAGACTCATGCAGCTTATCTTTGTAGATGTTAATCCAATACCAATTAAGTTTGCTATGGCACAGGTTGGTCTTGCAAATAACAATCTCAGAAAACCCCTTATTCCTTTAGGGGATGATCATCAAGAATTAATTCTTAATGAAATGAGGAGGCTTGAGATTATATGAAATATGGAATTATAGGCTATTCTGGTAGAATGGGTCAGGAAATTAAACGGCTCTTTTCAGAATCAGGTCATGAACTTGTCTATAAAAAAGACGAAGATGGTGTAGAAATCATTGAAACACCTGAACTTCTGATAGACTTTTCTTTAAGAGAAGTTTTTCCTGAAACAATAAAAATAGTTAAAGAACAAGAAGTACCATTAATTATAGGCACAACAGGTCTAACAGTTTCTGATTTTGAAATGCTAAAAGAAGCAGCTGAAGATCTTCCGGTGATTCAGAGCTTTAACTTTTCGATTGGAATCAATATTTTGAGTGAATTAGTAGAAAAGGTTAAGCAATATGTAGATGAAGACTGGGATATTGAGATTTCTGAAACCCACCACCGCTTTAAAAAAGATAAGCCTTCAGGTACAGCAATTATGCTTGGGGATTTAATTGATCGAGACTTAGAGATGCATTCAAAAAGACTTGGTTCAGAATTTGGTGAACACGAAATTGATTTTGCAAGTACTGGAGAAGTACTTACTTTAAAACATAGAGCCTATTCTCGAGAGGCTTTCAGCAGAGGAGTTTTAATAAGCGCTGAAAAAATTCTTGATCTCGATGCAGGATTATATTCATTTAAGGATATTTTAAACAAATAAAATATTAAAGTCTTTATGATCCAGGTTGACTCCAATAATTTTAAAACTTATTGCTTTTAAGCCTGGATCTTTTATGATAACATATTGATAATTAGAATCGATACTAAAAAACATAAATGGAGTGATTTAGATGAATTCATATGACTTAATCGATTATATTTCTAATTCAGAAAAGAAAACACCTGTTAAATTTTATATTCAGGGAAATGAGCTCAAAGAAGATTTAAGTGATTATGATTATTTTGGAGATGACACATCTGGTGTAGTTTTTTGTGACTATAAGGAAGTAGAAGCTATAAAAAATAAACTTGGCGATAAATTAAGCAAAGAGAGAATAGAAATGGACCGTAAAAATTCTGCAATTCCCTTAGCTGATTACAGCAAATATAATGCACGCATTGAGCCAGGTGTATATATCAGAGACCAGGTAGATATTGGTGATGGATGTGTAATTATGATGGGAGCAGTTATCAATATCGGGGCAAAAATTGGTGAGAATACAATGATTGATATGAATACCGTCCTAGGTGGAAGAGCCACAGTTGGAAATAACTGTCACATCGGTGCAGGAACTGTTCTGGCTGGAGTTATTGAACCACCAAGTGCTGATCCAGTTATAGTAGAAGATGATGTTCTAATTGGAGCTAATGCTGTAGTCCTAGAGGGAGTAAAAATCGGAAGAGGTGCAGTTATTGCAGCAGGGTCAATAGTAATTGATGATGTACCAGCAGGTAGTGTTTATGCTGGAGCTCCTGCTAAAAAAATAAAAGATGTTGATGATAAGACAAAACAGAAAACTGAAGTAGTTGCGAGTTTGCGGAAGCTTTAATTTTTTATTACTATAATTTTAGAAAAAAGGATGTTGTAAAATGCGTTATTTAAATATATATAATAATTATGATTTATCAATTGACCATGCTCATGGAGTCTATATATATGATAAAGAGGGTAATAAATATATTGATACCTTTGCAGGTATAGGAGTTCTTGCTCTGGGCCACAGTCATCCGGAGGTAACCGAAGAAATCAAATCTAAACTTGACCGTTATGCACATACTTCTAATTTCTTTTTAGATGAAGACACAGAAGATGTTGCAGAATTAATAACAACAGAAGGAGAAAAAGCTTTTTTTGTTAATTCAGGCACTGAGGCGACGGAGCTGGCACTTAAGATTATTAAAAAGAAAATTGGAGATGCCAAAATATTATTCTTCAGTAATTCTTTTCACGGAAGAAGCCTGGGTGCACTCTCTGTTAATGGTTTTCCGGGAATTAGAGATCAGTTTAAACCTTTGTTACCAGGCATGGTAGAGGCTGAATTTAATAATATTGAAGATTTAGAAAGAACTGCTGCAGAAAATCCAGATATTAAAGCAGTTATGTTTGAACCACTACAGGGTTCTGGAGGAGTTCAGCCTGCTGATAAAGATTTTGTAGATAAACTTAAAAGTTTATGTAAAACTAATAATTGGATTATGGCTGTTGATGAAGTACAGGCAGGTTTATATAGAACGGGAAAAAGATATTCTTATGAACATTTTGACATTGATGCAGATATAACTACAGCCGCAAAAGCTTTAGGTGGTGGTCTGCCGCTTGGTGCAGTCATTATGGCAGGAGAAATGACAGAAGTTCTTGAGCCTGGTGATCATGGTTCTACATTTGCACCAAATCCACTTGCATTGAGAGCAGCTAAAGTAGTACTTAGAAAATTAGAAAAAATGGAGGATTCAATTACCGAAAGAGGTAATTACTTTTTAGAAGAATTGAAAATGATTGAATCTGAAAATATAAAAGAGGTTAGAGGAATTGGTTTAATGCTTGGCATTGAACTAAAAAATGAAATAGCAAATCTCCGGGATAAAGCAGCTGAAAATGGTATTTTATTAAATGTATTAAAAGGAAAAACGATTAGATTCTTACCCGCCCTTAATATTACTAAAGAAGAAATTGATGCAATCATTGTAAAGCTTAAAGAGTTAATTTAAATTCAATATTCAATTAAAAATCAATACATGCATAAAGAAAGAGCATTCAACTTATATAAGTATGAATGCTCTTTAAATTTCTTAACAGTAATTCTTTTAAATCTTAATAATTAAACTTAATTATAATCTCTACATATCTGGCATTTCATTTATTGCACTTTTCTTTTCTTCCGTATCTACATGAGTATAAATCTGAGTTGTAGAAATATCTTCATGTCCGAGCAGGTCCTGCAGGACTTTAATATCTTTTGTCTGTCTGTAGAGCATACTTGCAAATGTATGCCGCAGCTTATGAGGAGTTATCTTGTCAGCTCTGCTTAAACCGGCTGCTTTTGCATATTTTTTAACAAATAACTGAATGGTTCTTGGATTTATTCTGCGGCCGTGACGGGATAAAAATACCGCATGTCTTGCATCAGCAGTTTTGATTTTTATCGAATTTCTTTCTCTTAGGTATTTACGGAGAGATATTACAACATCTTCATGTAAAGGTACATACCTTTCTTTATTTCCCTTTCCATAAAACTTTATTGATCCATCTTCAAAGTCTATATTATCAAAATCGAGATTAACTAGTTCTGATATTCTTAAACCAGCATATAAAAAAAGTTTAGTAATTGCTAAATCTCTAAGTTCATTTATTCCACCATGTTCTTTAACTGCATCAATAAATTTTTTGGCTTCTTTTAGTTTTAAATAAATTGGTTCTAATTTATTATCAGTTTTACTGCTGTCGATCGCTTCTGCAGGATTGCTGTCTACTATACCATAATGTAAAAGATATTTATAAAAAGAGCGGACTGCAAAAAGCTTTCTATTTCTTGTTATTGCCTTATTGTCATTGACAATAACAGCATCAGCCAAAAACTCCGAAATATCTAACCTATCTACTTCAGTCGGACTAAATTCATCGCTAAAATTCAGTTCTTCCTTTAAATATCTATATAACTGCAGTACATCATTCTCATACTGTTTTATTGTTAATTTAGAGTAGCCTCTTTCTACATCTAGGTATTTTTTAAACTTATTTATTGCTGCTAAAAAGTTTAATTGAGAAATTTTAATCATTCCTTTCTCTTTGAGTTTAAGAACTGCTGCTCTACTATTATATTTCTATTAAAAAAACAAAATTCCTCTTTTATCATACTTGACCTTCTCTGACCTTTGTAATATAATTATAGTAGGAAAAAATTATAATAATATAAATTGTTTAGGAGGTAATATATTATGGATATGGAAAAGTTCACGAGAAAAGCTCAGCAGAGTTTGGTTGAGGCGCAAAATATAGCTAAGGATTTTCAGCACCAGGAAATTTTCCCAGCACATCTTTTTAAAGCATTATTAAATCAGGATGATGGGATTGTAATTCCTCTGCTAAAAAAAGCAGGAGTTGATTTAAATAAGCTTAAAGAAGAAACAAATAATCTGCTGCAAAAACTTCCACAAGTATATTCAGAACAGAGTGGGCAGGCATATATGTCATATAAATTAAATGAAATAATGAGAGAAGCTGATAAACAAGCAGATTCTTTAAATGACCAATATATATCTACAGAACATTTTCTGCTGGCTTTTTTGATTAAACGCAAAACCGATATTGGTAAAATGCTTTATGATAATGGAGTAAATTATAATGATATCAAAAAGGTTATCCAGGAGATGAGAGGTGGAAGCAAAATAGACTCTCAACAGGGTGAAGAATCTTTTAATGTACTTGAAAAATATACAATAGATATTACAGAATTAGCTGAAAATGGTAAATTAGACCCTGTTATAGGAAGAGATAATTTAATTAGAAGAGTAATGCAGGTTCTTTCGAGAAGAAGAAAAAACAATCCAGTTTTGATTGGAGAGCCAGGTGTTGGTAAAACTGCTATCGTAGAAGGGCTGGCCCAGAGAATTATAAATGGAGATATTCCAGAAAGTTTAAAAAACAAAAAGGTTATTTCTCTTGATATGGGCTCATTAGTTGCAGGAACAAAATTTAGAGGTGAATTTGAAGAAAGACTTAAATCTGTTCTAAAAGAAATTAAAAAAGCTGAAGGGCAGATAATACTATTTATTGATGAAATGCACACACTTGTTGGTGCAGGAGCTACAGAAGGCTCTATGGATGCAGCAAACCTCTTAAAACCAGCCTTAGCAAGAGGTGAACTTCACTGTGTTGGTGCAACAACTCTAACTGAATATAAAAAGCATATAGAAAAAGATGCAGCACTTGAGAGAAGATTTCAGCCGGTACAGGTATCAGAACCTGATATTGAAGATACAATTTCAATACTAAGAGGTTTAAAAGAAAAATATGAAATCCACCATGGAATTAAAATTACTGATAATGCCTTAGTATCAGCAGCAAAACTTTCTGACCGTTATTTAACCGAAAGATTTCTGCCAGATAAAGCGATCGATTTGATTGACGAGGCAGCTTCAAAAATCAGAATAGAAATTGATTCTATGCCTTTAGAAATAGATGAACTGGACCGCAAAGTGAGAAGACTGGAAATAGAAAAAGAAGCACTTAAAAAAGAGGATAATGAAGAAGCTAAAGAGAGGCTAAAAGAAATCGAAGAGAGGCTGCAGGAACTTAAAGATAAAAGAGACCCTCTGCAGTTGAAATGGAAAAATGAAAAAGATCAGCTGGCAAAAATACAGGCACTTAAAGAAAAAATTGATCAGGCTGAAATAAAAGCACAGGCTGCAGAAAGAGAAGCAAATTATGAAGAAGCAGCCAAATTAAGATATGGTGATCTGCATGATCTCCGTAAAGAGCTTTCTGAATTAAGTGAGAAAGTCGAAGCTGAAAGAGATGAGTCTACCCATCTTGTTAAAGAAGAAGTAACAGAAGAAGATGTGGCAGAAATCGTTTCTCTCTGGACAGACATACCATTACAGAAATTGATGGAAGAAGAAAAAGAAAAACTGATCAATCTTGAAGAAGAACTCGAAAAAAGAGTTGTTGGTCAGGATAATGCTGTTGAATCTGTAAGTAATGCAATTAGACGTTCACGAACAGGACTTCAGGATGCAGATAGACCATTAGCTTCATTCTTGTTTATGGGCCCAACTGGAGTCGGTAAAACTGAGCTGGCCAAAACTCTTGCAGCCTATCTTTTTGATGATGAAAAAACACTTATAAGAATCGATATGTCAGAATACATGGAAAGACATGCGGTTTCTAAATTGATTGGTTCACCTCCCGGTTATGTTGGTTTTGAAGAAGGTGGACAGCTAACCGAAAAGGTGAGAAGACATCCTTATTCTGTAATCTTATTTGATGAAATCGAAAAAGCACACCCTGATGTATTTAATATTTTGCTGCAGATTCTTGATGATGGAGTTTTAACTGACAGTCAGGGTAAAGAAGTTGACTTTAAAAATACTGTTATAATAATGACTTCAAATATTGGCTCACAGTATATTCAGGACCTTGATGACTATGATCAGATAAAAAATGAAATTGATCAGGCACTGCATAAACAATTCAGACCGGAGTTTTTAAACAGAATTGATGAAAAAATCATATTCCATTCCTTAACTAAAGAAAATCTCTATGATATCATTGATATTCAGATATCTTATCTGCAGGATAATCTTGCTGAACAGAATATAGAAATAGAATTAACAAAAGCAGCCAAAGAAGAGCTGATCGAACTTGGTTATGATCCTTCCTTTGGTGCAAGGCCCTTAAGAAGAGTAATTCAAAATCAAATCAAAGATGAGCTTGCAATGCTTCTCCTGGAAGATAAAATAAATGATGGAGATACCATAGAAGTCGATTATATGGATGGAGAATTTAAATTTAATATTTAAATATACAAGACTTAAATATCAAACTATTAATGCAGATCGGTGTAAAAACTGGTCTGCTTTTTTATTTAGAGAAATCTACTGGATTTTATTACACAAATTATGTAAAATTATAATAGAGAAGATAAAAATTCAGTAAGGATGATGAAGATGCATAAAAATGAAATTATCAATCAACTAGGTAAAAATAGAGCTAAAAATATCAGTATGATTGGTGTAATAGAAAATTATGGTATAGAGAGCAGTTTGAAATATCAAGATTCACTTTTAATTACGGCTGCTACAGATCATTTATGGGCATACATATCAAGTAATAGTAAAATAGAATTAATTGAACTTTTAAAAAAATTAAATTATAAAACTAGTTATTTTGCTTCTTTGGAAGATTGGATGCTTCCAATCATATCTAATGATAGAGAAATTGAATGGGAACTGAAAACAGAAAGAATAATTCTAGCTGATAACACAGATATTAATTCTAGTTTGAAGAAAACAATTGATAAAAACGGAGAACAAATAGAAATAAAAGAATTAAAAAGTGATGATGCAGATTTTATCTTTGATCACTCTCATTATCAGGACTTTACTTCAAAGGCTTACATAAAAGAAAGGATAGAGTTAGATGTTTCAGCAGGGATTTTTATTGAGGGAGAACCTGCAGGTTGGGGATTAACACACGATGATGGGGCAATTGGTTTTATTCATGTTAGAGATGAATTTAGAAAACGAGGTTATGCTGGACTGATTATGCAAAAATTAATTAAAGATAAAAGACAAAATAATAAGGATGTTTTTTTAAATGTTGAGCTGGATAATTTAAAGGCAAAAAAGTTATTTTATTCACTTGGTTTCGAATTTGATAGGATAATTAGCTGGGTTAAACTTAGTTAAAACTGGACCTGCAGAGGCTAAATTATCAAATCAACTAGAAATTAAGCTGGCCTGGAAAAAATAAAGTTAATAATTTAAGATTATTATTAGTCATTTTAAAAAGGAGAAAATCATGAAAGCATTAATATTAAATGGTGAAGAAATGGAAGGGCTTTGTTTAAATGAGATTTCAAAAAGCATAAAAGAAGAGCTTGTAGATAACAATTTTGAAGTTGAAGAGATAATATTAAAAGAAAAGGATATTGCAGATTGTCTGGGATGTTTTAAATGCTGGGTTAAAACTCCTGGTGTCTGTATAATTGATGATTACGGAAGAGAGGCTGCTGCAGAGCTTATTGATTCAGATATTTTAGTATATTTGACCCCAATTGTTTTTGGCAGTTATTCTTATCAGCTAAAAAAAGCTTTAGATAGGATGATTCCTCTTATCTCACCTTATTTTAAAAAAATCAATGGAGAAATACATCATAAAAAACGTTATCGCACATATCCTTCTATTCTGGGAATAGGGATAATTGATAAAGAAAATAACAACCAAAGTCAAATCTTTAAAGAGCTTGTAGAAAGAAATAGTATCAATTTTCATTCTCCTCATTTTAAGTCAAAAGTATTCCTTTTAGATGATAATTTTGATGATAAAGAGCTTAAAAATGCTGTTGAAACATTTTCTAAAAAAGTAGGTGAAGGTAATGAATAATATAAATAAAGCAATTTTACTAATCGGAAGTCCAAAAGGGAAAAATAGTTCCTCAGCCAGTCTGGGTGGTTATCTGATCTCTAAAATTGAAGAACATGATATTTTAAGTGAAACAGTTCATCTTCATTCTGAAATAAGTAATAAAGCTAAAAGAGTTCAATTTTTAGAAAAAATAGAAAAAGCAAATTTGATTATTCTTGCTGCACCACTTTATGTGGATACACTTCCTGCAAAGGTAATTAAAGCTTTAAGTTTAATTGCAGAAAATAGAAAAAAAGTAAATATAGATAATATTGATTCAGTTAAAAAACAAAGTTTTGCAGCAATAGTTAACTGTGGTTTTCCTGAAGCTGAACAAAACAAAATTGCTCTTAAAGTATATGAAGAGTTTGCTCGAGAAGCTAATTTAAAATATTTGGGTGGAATTTCTATAGGAATGGGAGGTGCAGTAAGCGGTAAATCTTTATCAGATATGGGAGGAATGACAAAAAGTTTAATAAAAGGCTTCAATCAGGCAGCTGAAGAACTTGCAAAAAATCAAAGAATATCTGATTCAGTTATTGAAAAAACTTCTAAACCAATGATGTCTCAAAAGTGGCTTTATACTTTAGTTGGCAACTTATCCTGGAGATTTCAGGCCTTTCAAAATGGTGTATATAGAAAGATAAATGATAAGCCTTACCAGAGGAGGAAATTTGATGATTAGAAATCTCAAAATCGTTTTTAATCCTCTCAATGTTAAGCTTTAAGCAGCTTGAAATTAAAATAAAGGAAAAATAAGCCAGAAGAAGAAATATAAGAATATGGAAATCAATAAGAGATTTACACTCATGTGAGTAATAAGAATTTGATTGAGATTACTAATCCATTTGATAAATTATAGATATAAATACAGATCTTGATGAAATAACATTCGTGAAGATTTAATATTTACAGTTTTCATGAAGTTTTATTCGCAAATATGAGAGTTATATGACATACTTTTTTATTAATATAGTCATCAAAAACATAAACATACTCATTTTAGTATTATTTGAGTATGTTTATATACTTATGAACATATTTATGTTATAATAAACAT
>CAZYRX010000008.1:0-59723 GCA_964649895.1 uncultured Halanaerobium sp. | reverse complement strand
ACATATATATTAAATAAAATATTCATTAACTGTAAATCTTTTTCAACCCTGTTCATTTGAGCAGGGTTTTTGCTTGCTGTCAGTTATATATGATATAATGAAATTTAAACAGATATTTTTTAAATGCTTTAGTAATATTTCTTGGAGGTCAAGCAATGGAAACTTTTTTATTAATTATGATAATAATTTTATTTGCAGTTGAAATAGCAGCTATATTTTTGCCATTTTTACCGGATACAGTCTTTTTTTGGGCAGCTGTTTTATTATATCACTTTATGGCTGCAGAAACAGTATATTCTAGATATTTTTGGATTGGGGCAGTTTTAATTACTATTATTATTTTGGCAGCAGATTATTTTTCAAATTTATATTTTATAAAAAAACAGGGAGGAAGCAGCAGAACAATCATTACTGCAGTTTTAGCTATGATCATAGGAACACTTTTATTTGGACCATTAGGTTTTATAATACTTCCCTTTGTTTTGATTTTTTTAGTTGAATTCTGGAAAAGCCGGAATAAAAGAAATTCATTTAAGCTAGCCTTAAGCAGTATTTTTGCTTTTTTTGCAAGTACTTTAGCTAAATTGGGTATGCAGCTTTTTTTAATGCTCTGGTTTTTTATTGAGGTTTATTAATAATCGGTATTAAATTATATTTATATTTAAATAAGTGATAAAATTTAATATCACTAACTATATTGTCTGAGGAGGCCGGTTGATGTTTAAAATTTATCAGGGGAACACAGGTAGTGGAAAAAGCACTATTTTAAAAGAAGATTATCAGCAGCTGGTCAAAGATTATAAGAGCGAAAACATCCTATTGTTTTTAAAAAGCGCTAAAGCTGTAAGTTCATTCAGAGAAAATATTGATCTAAAATTAAGTGGTAATCTAAATATATATACCTATTTTGGTTTTGTAAATGAAGAATTAAATAAAAATTGGCCTGAAGTTGAAAGAAAATATTCTGGAGAAAATAAGGTTATAGAACCAACATTTATGAATATAGAAACTTCTCATTTTTTGATGAGTAATTATGTAGAGAAATATAGAAGTAATCGTTTATATTTTAGAAATATTAAAGCAAGACCTGTACAAATTGCAGTTCAGTTAATTGATAATCTTAATCTTGCTGCTTTTAATATGCTTGATTTTAATGAATTAAAAAATCGTTTAATAAATTGGACTAAGAACGATGAAGAAAGAAAAGAATATGCTGAACAATCAGTAGAAATCATGAAAACTTTTAGAAATTTTTGTCTTAAATATAGACTGCTTGATTACTCAACAGCAGTTACAATATTTAATAAATATTTGTTGTTTAATCCAGATTACATTAAACAGCTTAAATCAAGATACAAATATATATTAGTTGATGATTTAGAAAAAATGATACCTGCAGGCCAGATGTTGATTAAAAAAATGACTGCCGAACAAATAAAAGGAATATTTACTTTTAATAAAAGTGGTGGTTTTAATAGATTTTTTGGCGGTAATCCTGCTGCGGCAGAAAAGAGATTTTTTTCTGATGCAGAAGAAGTTATAAATCTGACTGAAAATTATACAGCGGCTGAAGAAAGCAGAGAATTAGCTGATAAAATTAAAAAAGTAATTAAAAATAGAGATGCATCCTTAATTCAATCCAAATTACTCAAAGAAGAAATCGATAGTGAACTGCGTGGAGAAATGCTGATTAAAGTAGGGAAAAAAATTATTTCATTACTTAAAAATAGTACAGAACCATGTTCAATAGCTGTCATATCACCTCAGATAGATAAGGTATTAAGTTTTAGTTTAAGGCGTATATTAGAAAAAAACGGATATAATTTGAGTAATTTTAATAGATCAAAAAAACTTGTGGATATTTCTTTTGCGAGAGCACTTCTTATTTTATATTTATTTCAAAGTGGGAAAACAGAGATGATCGGTATTTCAGCTTTACAGCAAACTTTAAGTTTGCTTCTAGAGCTTGATCCTCTTCGATCTTATATACTTGCTGAAGAAATTGCAGCTTCTGGTATGAATTTTATAGATCTTGAGCAGAATAATTTAAGGACAAAGATAAATTTTTCTGCAGCAGAAAAATATGATTATTTAACGGAATGGCTGCAGGAAAAAAAAGATAATGACATTGCAATAGAAGTATTTTTTCAATCTGTATTTAGTGAATTATTAGCCCCCCTTAATCCGTCTCAGGAAGATATATTTGCCTGCAGACAGATGATTGAGTCTGTAGCACGTTTTCATTCTGCTGTAGAAAATTTTCACGAGGAGAAAGAAGATTTAAGCAGCAGATATATAAATATGATTTATGAAGGAACACTTGCTGCAGAGACACTTTTTAAAGGTCAATCACAGAGTGAGGGAGTGATCTTGGCTTCCCCCTATAAATTTTTGTTTTCACCCGAATTATCTGGTGTAGATTATTTATTTTTACTTGATATTTCGAGCAGTCATTGGATGAGAAGTACTGCTAAAGAACTTGTTAACCCATATATTTATACTGAAGAATGGCAAAACAACAAAATCTGGAATGACAAGATAGATCAGGATATTAGATTGAAACAACTGGGAGATTTTTTAATAAGTTTGATTTATAAAGTTAAAAATGGTATATATATTGCAGATAGTTTTTTAGACAGCAGTGGAAGAGAACAGGAAGGACCGTTATACCGCTGGCTGGATGTGAGAGGAGACTGATGATGAATTTTATACCTAGACCTGGACAAAAAGAAGTTTTGGAATATAAAAGTGGTAAACTGGCAGTACCAGCAGTACCAGGAGCTGGCAAAACCACAGTACTGGCAAATCTTGCTGCAGATTTAATTGCTGAAAAAATTTCAGAAGAGAAAAAAATATTAATTGTTACATATATGAATTCTGCAGTAGCTAATTTCAGAAGAAAAATAGGAAATTTTCTGTCTGCAAAAGGCCTTCCAAGAAGTAGAGGTTATAGTGTTAAAACACTTCATTCATTAGCATTAGGTATTATTAAAGAAAAACCTGAGGCAAGATTGATTAACCAGGACTTTGAAATAATTGAAAATGCTTTGAAATATCGCTGGATACGAGAATTATGTAGTAGATGGACAGCAGAAAACAGTGATAGGCTTGCTAATTTTTTTAGCTATGAAAAAAACAGCTACAGATTTGATAAGTCATCAGAAAAATGGAAAGAAAGAGATTTTCCTTCATTTGTAATTTCAATGATTTCGCATTTTAAAATGAAACTTATTTCAAGTGATGATCTCATAAATATGATAAAATATTCTAACTTGAAGAAAAACAATATTTTGGCACCTGCTGCTGAAATATATGCGGAGTATGAATTGAGATTATCACAGTCCGGCCTACTAGATTTTGATGATCTTGTACAGCACAGTTTAAAATTACTGCAGGAAGATTCAGATTTTGCTGAGAGAATAGCTTCTCAATATGCATATATATTTGAAGATGAAGCTCAGGATTCAAATAAAGCTCAGGAGAAGATGCTCTATCTTCTTTTAGGTGAAAATGATAATTTAGTTAGGGTTGGAGACAGCAACCAAGCTATTACAGGGACTTTTACTTTATCTGACCCTTCAATATTTAGAGACTACTGCAGCTTAGAAGAAGTAGATGTTCAAACAATGGCTGTTTCAAGTAGAAGCAGTCAGGATATTATTGATCTTGCAAATTATCTAGTTAAATGGAATATAAAAGAATTTGAAGCACGCGATATTAAACCTTTAGAAGAAAAATATATTCAAGCTGCAGATGAGAATGATCCTTTCCCCAATCCAAAACCTTCCGGATATAAAATTGGGGCTCGTTCTTTTGTAAATTGGAAAGAAGAAAAAAAGTTTTTAGCAAGACAGGCAGTTAGAAAAGCAGCAGAAGATAATGAAAAAACTACGGCAGTATTAATGCCTATCGGTTATCAATTAGAAGATATAGCTTCAGAAATCATTAAATTGGGTGGAGATTATCAAATAGCAGGCAGCAGCAGCTCACAGTTTTTCCTAACTGAAATAGAGGTTTTACTAAAATTCTTAACTAATCCTGACTCAAAAGAAAATATAAAACTTTTATTTGAAGAAGTTTTTGAAAATGTTGGTGAAGGTGTTTATCAAATTCTTGATGAAGCTTTAACTGTTCAGCAAAATCAGGAGATTCTTTTTCCACTGGAAGGTTTAAATAGAGATCACTTCGATATGAAATTACGAAGACAGGATGATTTTGAAGATTTTTTTCAGACGTTAAATAAAGTACAGGGTTGGCTTGAAGCATCTTTAGAACTTCCACCAGATGAATTAGTATTATTTTTAGCTGAAAGAATAGAGCTTGAAGGAAAAAAACTTGCTGTAGCTCAAAACCTAGCTTTAGAATTTGGCCGGTTATTAAAACAAAATCCTGCCTGGAAACTTGATCAGCTTACAGCTGAACTTCCATCTATAAGAAATAGGATTAAACAATTTGCAGAAACTCTTAGAGAGATGGAGGGTTTTGAAGCATCACCAGATAGAGTTAACCTATCTACATTACACAAGGCTAAAGGTATGGAATGGGATACTGTGTTTATTGGAAGTATAACATCTGATCAATTTCAGCATAGTGATGAAGATTATTTTATGAGTGAAAAAAATTATTTAAGTGATGAAATAAAAAATCCAAAGGCAGCTGCTAGAGCAGAATTAGAATTTTTATTAAATGAAAAAAAAGAAGTTGATCCCGATAAAAAGGCAAGAGAAGAGTTGATTTCTGAAAGGCTCAGACTTCTTTATGTAGGAATTACAAGAGCTAAAGAAAATCTATTTTTAAGCACTCATAATAAAAGGGGCAGCTGGGAAAAAGATCCTGCCTATGTATTTAATACATTAAAAGATTATATAAATGAAAAAAGCAGGGAGTGATCAATTTAAATGGCTTTAAAAACTTTAAGTGAATTATATTTTTCACAGTCTGCATTAGCTATTTTTAATAAATGCAGACGGCGTTTTCGTTATAGATATCTTGATAGATTATACTGGCCTGCTGAATGGGGAATGGATGATCAAATAAAAGAAGATCTTGAAAAAGGTAGATTGTTTCATCTACTTGCAGAGAGATATTATAGTAATAATTTAGGAACTACTTTATTAAAAGAAAACAAAGTATTACAGGCTTGGTTAAATAGACTTAAAAATTTTTGCCCTGCTGATAAGAATATTATTTCTGGAGAACAGGAATTAAGATACCATAATTCTGACATAAAATTTTTAGCAAAATATGATTTGTTAAAATATGATAATAATACCAAGAGTTTTATTATTTATGACTGGAAAACTGATAAAAAAAGTCTTTTCAATAAAGATCTAAAAAAGTCAATGCAGAGCAGATTTTATCTTTATTTATTTATCAAAGCAGGACATAGATATTTTGGGGATGAATATGAAGTAGAAAACATGCCTTCACTAATATACTGGAATCCAAGATTTCCATCAGAAGAAATAACGGTTAAATATTCCAACTTGGACTTTGAAAAAGATAGTGATTTTTTTAATAATTTAATAAGTGAAATAAAAAATGAAGAGGAGTTCCCCTTAACTGATAATCTAAATATTTGTAGTTACTGTGAATATCGGCCGATATGTAGAGGTAAAAAACAGGAAGGCCAAGAATTATTTGAGGAAGATTTGGATCTTGATTTAGATTGGGAATCTGTAGAAGAAATGGAATTTTAGTATATTTACATCTCAAGATTATTTTTAATTGATAATGAAAGAAAATAGCTTTCTTTAGTTATTTAAATAATAACATATTTAAGTATAAATTTGAGTATAAATAAGGTGATAATAAATGCAGATTAAAAAGCCAAAGCAAATAGATGTCAGCAGAGAACTAATAGAATATATAGGTAGTGAAAAAATTGCTGTTTTAGCTGCCAAGAGAGGTTTAGATACTAAAGAGAAGCTAAAAGAATTTATTGAAGTTGAAAGTTATACCCCTCTCAAGGTAAAAGAATTTCCTGGGATAAATAAAATAGTAAAATTTATTTTAAAATTTATTAATAATGATAAAAACATTTTAATTTATGGTGATTATGATGTTGACGGTATTACTTCAACGGCTATACTTATTGATGGTTTAAGAAAATTAAGTTCAAATATTAAATATCATATACCAGATAGATTCAAAGAGGGCTATGGATTAAATAAAGATGTTATTGCATCTTATGCTGAGGAAATAGATTTAATTATTACCTGTGATTGTGGAATATCTAATCATGAAGAAGTAAAATATGCAAAAGAATTAGGTATAAATATAGTTATTACTGATCACCATGATCTGCCAGCTAAGTTACCTGAAGCAGATTTTATGATTTCTCCCCGTTTGCTTCCGGAAGACCATAAAGCTTACTGGCTGCCAGGTGCAGGAATGGCCTATTTTATAATAAAAGCAATTTATAAAGAAATAGATAAAAACGGTCAAGAAGATGAATTTCTTGATTTATTGTTATTGGCAATTATAGCTGATGTAGTACCCCTTGTAGGGGAAAATAGATATTTATTTAAAACAGCTTTAAAAAAATTGAAAAATACAAAGCGAGTTGGTCTTAGAGCTCTTTATAATACATTAGATATAAATCCTTCTGAAATAAATGAAAAAGTGCTTGGATTTCAGATTGGACCAGTTTTAAATTCAGCTGGAAGAATTGATAGTGCAGAAAAAGGGCTTGAACTGCTGATTGCGGAAAATTTTCATAAAGCTGCAGGTATTGCAGCACAATTAATAGAAATTAACAAAAGAAGAAAAGAACTCAGTCAGAAAATTTATTTACAGGCAGAAAAGTCGGTTAACAATGATCAGAAAAAAGGTCTTGTAATATTTAATCAAGAATGGCACCAGGGTGTTGTTGGGATTGCAGCAGGAAGAATAGTAGAAAATTATCAAATTCCTGCAGTTTTAATGACATCAAATCAGGAAAATGATTTAATTACTGGTTCAGCCAGGTCTATAGAAGGAGTAAATATTAATGAAATAATTGGAGAATGTTCTGATTTGCTTGAAAAACATGGAGGCCATGCAGCTGCCGCAGGTTTTTCATTAAAAAAAGATAGGTTAGAAAAATTTAGAATTCGTCTACAGAGATTAATAGATAATGAAATGAAAGAGCAGGAATATAAACAGCTAATTGAACCTGAATTATGTATTCCGCTCAATGAAATTGAAGATGAATTCTATAAAAAGCTGCGTATTTTTGCACCCTTTGGAGAATCTAATCCTGAACCACTTTTTTATACAGAGGCTGAGGTCTTAAGCAGCCGGGAAATATCTCAGGGTAAACATAAAAGATTAGTATTATCAGATGGTGAGAAAAATATCACTGCTTTATGGTGGTGGGCTGAAGAAGTAAATACAGGATTAAAACAAAAAATTGCATTTAATTTAAATGAAAACATCTACAGAGGCAGCCGCAGTCTTCAGCTTGAGATAAAGGCTCTAGAATCTTCTGCTAAAAAGGAAGCATTGTCCAGCAAAGATAAGCTTGGTGCCAAAAAAACTTTGAAAATCATAGATTTGAGAGATAAAGATTTAGAGAAGCTGGAAGTAGGACAAGAAAATACTGTTTATTTTTTAGAAGGTAAAAATAATCTTTCTTTGTACCCTATTATTAATAGAGATTATCAGAGAAAAGCAGAGCGGCTAGTTTTGATTGCTTTTCCTCCATCAGCTGAAATTTTAAAAGAAATGATTATATTAACTGGGGCAGAAGAAATTGTTCTCAGCAGTATAATTGATAACACATTAGGATTTAAAGAATTCATTAGATTACTTGTGGGATTAATAAAATATACTATTAATAATAAAAATAGTATTTTGAACATCATTGATGCTGCAGTTTTTTTGAGTGAGAAGGAAATCACAGTAAAAAGAGGACTAGATTATTTGAGAGCCAATGGGGTCTTAAGTTATGAATATATTTCCTATCATGAAGTTCTAGTATCTAAAGATGGTTCTGCTGATAAGGGGATGACTAATTTAAGAGGAAGGCAGCTAAGTAAACTTTTAAAAGAAAGTGCAGCTTTTAGGAGATATTTACAAAACAAAAGTATTGAAAAGATAGAAAACACAATAAATAATTTGTTATAGAGGTGATTTTTTGGAAATAAAAACATATCAATTCATTTCAGGTGCTAAAAAAGCAGATGAAATTATAACGGGTAGTTTTGTTAACATTTCGGCTGCTGCTGAGTATATAAAAACTAAAGATCCAGAAATAGTAACTCTTGTTGCAATGGGCAATAATGGTATCACAGAAGCAGAAGAGGATTTGCTATATGCTGACACACTGAAAAAATTATTAACTAATCAAGAAATTTTATCTCAATCAGTGATCAGGGATAAACTACTCGAGACTGCTGGCAGCAGATTTTTTGATGAAAAAACTCAAAAAGAAATGCCTAAAGAAGATTTTTACTATTCTTTGATATTAGATAAGTTTGATTTTATAATAAAAGCGCACAAATGTGCTGATGATATTTACCAATTGAAAAGAGAAAAGTTATAATCAAGAATAAACAGTTATTAAAGAAATAATCTTAATTTCCTGAAGGAGGATGATTTAATGAGAAATTTTTTAATAATTATTGTTATTATCATGGCAGTTTTGATTGCAGGTGCTGTAACAAATCCATCAAGAGAAGAATTTATCAGCTGGGGTATCAAGGAAATCCGTTCTGAAGCAGAATCTGATATTGAGAGGATATTTGGCAGTGCACTTGCTGGACCGATTCTGGAAATGCAGACAGAAGCAGAAGATTATGTTTTTTTTAGTATTTTCACGGTGAATAAGTCTGACCGCGAAATTAGATATTTAGGTATATTTAATAAATTTTATAGTTTAGAGTAATTAATGTACATTAATTATATATCTAATACAGTTTATTTACTGAAAGACTTAAAAATATTACATTTAGGTTTTAATAAACAATTTATTTTCTAAAATGGAGGAGTTATTTATGGATGATTATTTAATAAGAGCGATTACAACAAATAAAGAATTGAGAGCACTTGCTGTTAAATCTACTGAGGTTGTCGCTGAAGCTCAGAGAAGGCATCAAACTACACCTGTTGCCACTGCTGCCCTCGGTAGAGTTTTAAGTGGTGCTCTTTTAACTGGCTCATTGGTTAAGTCAGGTGAAGAAATATTGCTTAAAGTTGAAGGAGATGGCCCTGCTGGTAAAATAATTGCTGAAGCAAATCAGGAAGGTTATGTAAGAGGATATATCTCAAATCCTGATTTAGAATTTTACACAACAGAAAGTGGCAAATTAGATGTTGCTAAAGCAGTGGGAAGTGGGGAGTTGTCTCTGACTAAATTCATGAGTATGAAAGAACCGTATAAAGGTAGTGTACCTCTTGTTTCTGGTGAGATTGGAGATGATCTGACCTATTATTTTACTGCTTCTGAACAGATTCCATCTGCAGTTGGGCTTGGAGTCCTAGTTGATAAAGATTTAAGTGTAAAGGCTGCTGGAGGCTTTTTAATACAGCTTTTACCAGATGCCTCAGAAGAAACCATCCAGCTTTTGGAAGATAATCTTAAAAAAGTTAAATCAGTTAGTGCATTAATAGAAAAAGGAATGAGTCCTGAAGATATACTTGATAAGCTTCTTGGGAATTTAGATTATAGAGTTGTGGCAAGAAAAAATGTTAAATTTAAATGCAGATGCAGCAGAGATAGGAGTTATGAATTGATTGCTGGTTTAGGAAGAGATGAAATTGAAGAAACTCTTAAAGAACAGGGAAAACTTGAAGTTCGCTGTCATTTTTGCAACCAAAGTTATACCTTTGAAAAAGATGAAGTTGAAGAAATGCTAGAAGAATTAGATAAAAAAAATTCAGCAGAAGAGGATTAAACAACCTCTCTGCTGTACTTTTTTAGTCTATTTGCAGTTGATTCTGGAATTAAAGCTATAAGATATATATTATTTTTTTGATATTCTTCTTTTAAAACCTGACCATTATTGTGAATTTTTTCTATCCAGTTAGCTTGGTCATATGGTAAGTTAAGATGTACTTTTACCATTTTATCTTTAATAATATTATTTAATCTTTCAATCAAATTTTCTCTTCCCTCTGATTTCAAGGCAGATACAAATACCGAGTTAGGATAAATGAGTTTTAAGTCCTGAAGTTTTGAAGGGCTTAAGAGATCTATTTTATTAAAAACTTTAATAATTTTTACATTTTTTGGAGCCAGTCTATTTATTTCCTGATTAACTACATTGATATTTTTCTCTATTTCTGGATCAGAACTGTCAATAACATGGAGTAGAATATCTGCATTTTCTATTTCTTCTAAAGTGGTTCTAAATGAAGCTATAAGCTGGTGAGGTAGTTTGTTTATAAAACCCACTGTATCACTTATGATTAATGTTCTGCCAACAGGTAACTCTAATTTTCTCATAGTAGAATCCAATGTTGCAAATAATTGATCAGCAACATAGCTTTCTGCATTAGTCAGTAAATTCATTAAGGTGGATTTGCCTGCATTTGTATAACCAACTAAAGCAGCAATAGGATCACTGCGGCTGCTCCTCTGTACTTCTCGACTTGCTTTAATATCTTTTAATCTTTGTTTTAGACGATGTATTTTTTTTTCGATTCTTCTGCGGTCAACCTCAAGTTTGGTTTCTCCAGGTCCTCTAGTACCAATTCCACCAGCAAGCCTCGACATTTCTATGCCTCTTCCCTGCAATCTAGGCAGTCTATATTCTAATTGTGCTAGTTCTACCTGAATTTTACTTTCACGACTGTGAGCATGATGGGCAAAAATATCTAATATTACCTGTGACCGGTCTATAACTTTTATTCCAATCTCATCTTCAAGATTTCTCTGCTGGACAGGAGAAAGTTCATTATCAAAAACAATTAGATTAGAAGAGAGAGTCTCGGCCGCGTTTTTTATTTCATTTACTTTACCTCTTCCAATATAATAGGCTGGATCAATTTTTCGATCATGATATGTCATTTTCAATACAGTTTCAGCGCCAGCAGTTTCTACAAGTAATTCTAATTCATTCAAATCACTTTCATCAGCACCTACAAGCACTGCTTTTTCTTTAAGGTTATTTACTTCATACATTTCATTGTTTTTGTTGATTTCAAAATTATTGTTAATAATATTACCTCCCAATTTGTCTTCATATATATATTATAACATTTATTTTCTTTTTCTAAAATTATTTTTTAGCTAAATATGTGTTAGAAGCTAAAGTCTGCTCGCAAACCTCTTGGGTTTGCCCCGAGGAGGGTCAATTAATAATATATTATTAATTGTTATAATAATTGATAAAAGTCCTTAAATGTACTATAATTATATTGCCGCTTGTACCGGCATTTTTCTGTTGTCTTAAAGACCTTAATTGTATTTGGTGTAAATTTATATTTTTAGAATAATACTCTTAAAGTATAAATTAAATTCAATTATTATGGAGGGAATCATGATAGATTACCCAGATAGTGGTGTATATCTACTAAAATTAAGATTGGATAACAATAAAGAAATAAAAATAGGAGCTTTAGGTCAAAAAAATTTTCCTGCAGGATATTTTTTTTATGCAGGTACAGCTCAAAAGAATCTTAAGTCGAGAATAAGACGGCATTATAGTAAAGATAAAAAAATGCACTGGCATATAGATTATTTGCTTAAAGAAGCTGAGTTGATTGATGATTATATTTTTGAATTACCCAGAAAGGGAGAATGCTTTTTAGCTGAGCTTATGCAGTCAAATGGTGGTCAGGTTTTAATAAGTGGTTTTGGGGCAAGTGACTGCGGCTGCAAAAGTCATCTTTTTTATTTTTCATTTGCACAAGGCGAGATATTTATCAATAATATATTAAATGAGTTAGATATAAAAAAAGAATTTAGAAAGTATCAATCAAGGAATGATTGAAGTTAAAGTCTGCTTGCAAATCACGTGGACTTGCCCAGAGGAGGGTCAATAGGTGAAAGATACTGAAATAATTAAAAATTTAAATAAAGAACAAAAAGAAGCTGTTATGCATAATAAAGGGCCGCTTTTATTATTAGCGGGAGCAGGCAGTGGTAAAACAAGAGTTTTAACAAGGAGAATTGCCTATTTGATTAATCATTTAGGAGTTTCTGCATATAATATTTTGGCAGTTACTTTTACCAATAAAGCTGCATCTGAAATGAAAGAAAGAGTGCAGAAATTATTAGGAGGGGCAGAAAAATCTTTGATGGCCAGTACTTTTCATTCTTTTTGTGTAAGAATCTTACGCAGGGAAGCAGAAAAGCTTGGCTATTCAAGTAATTTTGTTATTTTTGATACTATTGACCAGAGAAAACTGGTTAAAGAGATAATCAAAGAAAAGAATTTAGATCCCAAAAAAACAAAAGCATCTGCTGTATTAAATAAAATTAGCAGTGCAAAAAATGAATTGAAATCTTCGAGTGAATTTCTTGCTTCAGCAGGAAGTTTTTTTGAAAAAACTTCCGCAGAAATTTATGCAGACTATCAAAAAAGATTAAAAGCAAATAATGCTGTTGATTTTGATGATTTAATTCAGCTTACAGTTAAATTATTTATAAAGTATCCTTTGGTTTTAGAGCATTATCAAGAGAGGTTTAAATATATACTTGTTGATGAATATCAGGATGTGAACCATGCCCAGTATCAACTGGTAAAATTACTTGCTGCAAAGTACAGAAACTTATGTGTAGTAGGAGATCCTGATCAGGGTATTTACGGATTTAGAGGAGCAGATATTAGGAATATATTAAACTTTGAAGATGATTATCCTGATGCGAAAACCATTAGGCTGGAACAAAATTATCGATCTAAAGGAAATATTTTAAAGGCAGCTCAATCTGTTATTAAAAATAATAGTTCACGAAAAGATAAGGGGTTATGGACTGATAAAGAAAAAGGGCCAAAATTAGAATATTACCACGCAAAAGATGAAAAAGATGAAGCTGATTTTTTCTGTCGTATTGTAAAAGAGATGCAAAAACAAGAAAATTACACTTATGATGATTTTGCAGTTCTTTATAGGACCAATTCTCAATCAAGGGCATTTGAAGATATGCTTATGAAGTATAGAATTCCTTATCAGATTGTTGGTGGTGTTCGATTTTATGAAAGAATGGAAATTAAGGATATCATGGCTTATCTTCGCTTGATTTATAATCCAGCTGATAACATTAGTTTTTTGAGAATTATCAACAGACCAAAAAGAGGTATTGGAGATGGGACATTATCAAAAATACAGAATTTTGCTGAAGATGCTAATTTAAGTTTTTATGAAGCAGCTCTAAAATCTGGGGAAAACCCACTCTTAAGTGGAAGTTATCAAAAACGTGTTTTAAATTTTATAAGAATGATGGAAGATTTTAGAGATAAAAAAGATGAATTGGCCCTGGCAAGATTGACAGAATTAGTCATTGAAAGAAGTGGATACAGAAAAGATCTGGAGGAAGAAAATACTACAAAAGCAGAAACCAGACTTGAAAATATAGAAGAATTATTTTCAGTAATAAATGAATATATGAAAGATAATAGCGAAAATACTCTTGCAGGTTTTTTAGAAGAAGTAACACTTATGTCTGATATTGATTCAATGGAAGAAGAAAAAAGTGCTGTTACTTTAATGACTATTCACTCGGCAAAAGGCCTTGAATTTCCAGTTGTATTTTTGGTTGGTATGGAAGATGGAATATTCCCTCATGCAAATTCTATGTTTGAAAGAGAAGGTATTGAAGAAGAGAGAAGACTCTGTTATGTTGGTATGACGAGGGCTATGGACAAATTATTTTTAAGTAGTGCTCAACTGAGGCTTCGTTTTGGAGAAAGACAGATGAATCCTCCTTCTCAGTTTTTAGATGAAATACCAGAAGAATTAATTTCTGAACCTGGTCAAGAAAAGACAGAAATTGCTAAAGAAGCAGAGTTTGTAAACGATAATAATTTGGAAACAGAATATGTTATTGGACAGAAAGTTGTACATCCACGCTGGGGAATAGGAATAATTATTTCAATTAGAGGCAAGAAGAAAACAGAGTTAAAAATTTCTTTTCAGGAAGGAAAAACACGAACTCTTCTTGCAGAATTTGCTCCAATCCAGAAAGTATAGGCAGGTGAAATGATGGGTAATTTAAATAAAGAAGAAGCAAAAAAGAGAATAGTGGAATTGAGAGATGAAATTAGAGAACATGAATATAGATATTTTGTATTAGATCAACCTAAAATTTCTGATGCTGAATTTGATGAGTTAATGAAAGAATTGCTTGATTTAGAAGAACAATTTCCGGAACTTATCACTGAAGATTCTCCAACTCAGAGGGTTGGAGGAGAGGTTTTGGATGAATTTGAAAAAGTTGAACATTCAACAGACTTATTAAGTTTAGATAATACCTTTAATGATAAAGAACTTAGAGATTTTGACAGCCGCATTCAGAAAAATATTCCAGGAGATAATTATGAATATGTTGTTGAACATAAAATTGACGGTTTATCTGCTGTAGCTCGCTATGAAGATGGTATATTTAAGCTGGGTGCTACAAGAGGAAATGGAGAAATTGGTGAAAATATCACAGAAAATATGAAAACTATCAGATCACTTCCTCTTAAAATTAGAGATAAATCACCATTAGAATTAAGAGGAGAGATTTATTTAAGCAAAAGTGAGTTTGAACGAATTAATAAACAGAGACTGGAAAATGAAGAAAGTCCGTTTGCTAATCCTCGGAATGCAGCAGCAGGTTCAGTTAGGCAGCTAGACACCAAAATTGCTGCTGAGCGAAAACTTTCAATTTTGATATATGATTTAATTTCACATGGTGAAAAGAATTTCAAAACACACCTTGAAGTGTTTTCATATTTAAAAGATTTAAATTTTAAAGTGAACTGGCATAAAAAAGCTGATAATATAGAAGAAGTAATTAAGATATGTGATGAGTGGGAAGAAAAACGAGAAGAATTAGATTTTGAAATAGATGGACTTGTTGTAAAAATAAATGATTTAGATCAGAGAGAAGAACTGGGTACTACTGCTAGAAGTCCTCGTTGGGCTGCAGCATACAAGTTTCCTGCTCAAAAAAAGACCAGCAAAATAAAAGATATCGAGATATCGGTTGGACGAACCGGGGCACTTACACCTACAGCAGTACTGGAGCCAGTTGAATTGGCAGGATCTGTTGTTAGCAGAGCAACTCTGCATAATGAAGATGAAATTAAAAGAAAAGATATCAGAATTGGAGATACTGTATTAGTACAAAAAGCTGGAGATGTTATTCCTGAAGTAATAAAAGTTATTGAAGATGAAAGAGATGGTACAGAGGAAGAATTTGAAATGCCAGATCATTGTCCTGTATGTGGCAGTAAGGTGATAAGACCTGAGGATGAAGCAGTAACACGCTGTACGAACATTAGATGTCCTGCTCAGCGTCGAGAAAGAATACTACATTTTGTGTCGCGGGATGCGATGAATATAGATGGTATTGGACCTGCTCTAGTTGATCAGCTGCTTGAAAATAATTTAATAGAAGATTATGCTGATCTCTATTTTCTCAAAAAAGATCACCTTGTTGACTTAGAGAGAATGGGAGAAAAATCTTCTCAAAATGTAATAAATGCAATTGAAAAAAGTAAGGAGAGAGAATTTTTTAGGGTTATATATGCTCTTGGGATTAGACATGTAGGTATAGGAGCAGCTAGAATTCTTGTTAAATATTATAATTCTATTGACGAAATCATGGAAGCAGAAGCAGAAGAACTTGTAGAAATAGATGAAATTGGGCCAGTTATTGCAGAAAGTATTACTGGTTTTTTCAATGAGATTCATAATATGGATCTAATAAGTCGTCTGCGTCAGGCTGGGATAAGATTAAATAAAGAGCAGAAGGAAAAGATTGATTTTCTAAAGGATACAAAATTTGTATTTACAGGTTCTTTAAATGATTTTACTCGTTCAGAGGTCAAAGATATTGTAGAAAAAGCTGGTGGTCGAGCTGTTTCTTCTGTTAGTTCAAAAACTGATTACTTAGTAGTAGGTGATAATCCTGGCTCGAAGTATGATAAAGCTCAAGAGCTTGGGGTTGAAATCTTAGATGAAGAAGGATTTAAAAATTTAATCAAAAGTAGGGAGGATAATTAAATGATTGATAAAAAAGATGTTGAATATGCTGCTAATTTAGCACAATTGAAGCTAGATGATGAAGAGAAAGAACTTTATACTGAACAAATTGGTAAGATTCTTGATTATGTCGATAAATTAAGTGAGTTAGACACAGAAGATGTAGTTCCAACCGCTTACACTGTACCAATGAAAAATGTTTTGCGTGAAGACAAAGTAGAAGATTCTCTTCCTCGCGAAAAGTCTTTAGCAAATGCACCAGATAAAAAAGATGGACATTTTAGAGCTCCAAAAATAATGTCTGATTAAATGAATAAGGAGGCAGATAAAGTGAATATTTATGATTTGACGATCCATGAATTAAAAGATAAGTTAGCTGAAGGAGAATTAACTCCAGCTGAGATAAAAGATGCTTTTAGTAATAGAATCAATAAAGTTGAAGATAAAGTAAAGTCTTATATTACAATTACCGAAGAACTTGCAGATGAAAAAGTAAAAGATTATCCCAATAATAAAGATGGGATACTAGCTGGGATTCCAGTAGCTGTTAAAGATAATATGTCAACTGATGGTATTGAAACAAGCTGTGCTTCAAAAATGCTTGAAAATTATAAGCCGCCATATAATGCAACAGTAATTGAGTCTTTAAATAAGGCTGGGGCAGTTATCATGGGTAAAACAAATATGGATGAATTTGCAATGGGGTCTTCCACTGAAAACTCCGCTTTTTTTAATACTCATAATCCGTGGAATCTTAAACATGCACCAGGTGGATCAAGTGGTGGTTCTGCAGCTGCAGTAGCTGCAGGAGAATGTGCTGCTGCACTTGGTTCAGATACAGGTGGTTCTATAAGACAGCCAGCATCATACTGTGGTGTAGTTGGCCTTAAACCAACTTATGGCATGGTTTCTCGTTATGGTCTTGTTGCCTTTGCATCATCTTTAGATCAAATTGGTCCAATTACAAAAGATGTTGAAGATAGTGCAATTATGATGAACGTTATTGCAGGTCATGATAAAAAAGACTCAACATCTGTAAAAGGTAAAAAAGTAGATTTTAGTAAATACCTAAAAAATGATGTAAGTGGAATGAAGATTGGGATTCCAGAAGAATATTTCGAACTTGATTTTAATAAAGAAGTAAAAGAAAGTGTTCTTGCAGCTGTAGATAAATTAAAAGAAGCTGGAGCAGAGGTAGAAACTGTACATATGACTGATGCAGCTTATGCACTTGCAGCATATTATGTTATAGCACCTGCAGAAGCAAGCTCTAATCTGGCCCGTTATGATGGGGTAAGATATGGATTGAGAAGTGAAGAGGCGGATGATGTTTCTACAATGTTTACAAATACAAGACATCAGGGTTTTGGTGATGAAGTTAAAAGAAGAATTATGATTGGTACATATGCATTAAGTTCTGGTTATTATGATGCATATTATCTTAAGGCCCAAAAAGTAAGAACATTAATTAAAGATGACTTCGATAGAATTTTTAATGATTTTGATTTAGTAATTACTCCAACTGCTCCCAATACAGCGATTGAGCTTGGATCAAAAAGTGATCCTCTCGAAATGTATTATACAGATATTTTTACTGTACCTATTAATATTGCTGGTGTACCGGCAATTTCAATCCCCTGTGGTTTTGACAGTAATAATTTACCGATTGGTCTGCAGATGATAGGCCCTCATTTTGGAGAAGGAAAAATTATTCAGGCAGCATATACTTTAGAAAAATTATTAAATATAAAAGATAAAAGAGCCAAATTATAAAAATAGTGAGAGGTGAAAAAATGTCTAAAAAATACGAAACAGTAATTGGACTGGAGGTCCATGTGCAGTTATCTACAGAATCAAAGATTTTTTGTGGATGCAGTACAGAGTTTGGTAAAGCCCCAAATGAGAATACATGTCCTGTTTGCTTGGGTTTACCTGGAACACTGCCAGTTTTAAATAAAAAAGCGGTTGATTATGCAATACTTGCTGGGCTTGCACTTAATTGTGATATTGCTGAATACAGTAAATTTGATCGGAAAAATTATTTTTATCCTGATCTTCCCAAAGCCTATCAGATTTCTCAGTTCGATTTACCTGTTGCGGAAGATGGTAACATTGAGATTGAGACTGAAGAAGGAATATTTAACATTGGTGTGCATAGGGTTCACTTAGAAGAAGATGCTGGGAAATTAATTCATGAAGGTAGTATAGATAAATCAGAAGGTAGTCTTGTAGACTACAACAGAACAGGAGTTCCACTTATAGAAATTGTAAGTGAAGCTGATATGAGATCTCCTGCTCAGGCACGGGCATATTTAACAGAACTTAAATTAATCATGGAATATCTTGATATCTCCGATTGTAATATGGAAGAAGGTTCTTTGCGCTGTGATGCAAACATATCTTTAAGACCATACGGCCAGAAAGAATTTGGTACTAAAGCAGAACTTAAAAACATGAATTCTTTTAGTGCAGTCGAAAAAGGGTTAGAATATGAAGTTGAAAGACAGAGGGATATTTTAGAAGATGGTGGCAAGATAGTTCAAGAAACCAGAACTTGGGATGAAAACTTAAATAAGACTATTTCTATGCGGGGTAAAGAAGAAGCACATGATTACAGATATTTTCCAGAACCTGATTTAGTTCCATTAGAGATTGATGAAGAATGGAAATCAGAAATGAGAAAACAGCTGCCCGAACTTCCAAGAAAAAAATATAAGCGTTTTATTTCAGAATTTGGTCTTCCAGAATATGATGCTGAAGTTATTACTGGAAGCAGAGAAATGGCGGAATTCTTTGAGCGAGTATTGAAAGAGTATGATAATCCTAAGAACTTAAGTAATTGGATGATGGGAGAATTTTTAAAACTCTTAAATGAAAATAATCATAGCCCATTTGAATCTGGTGTAAGCCCTAAAGCTCTTGCTCAGATGCTTGTTATGATCGATGAAGAAATCATAAGTGGGAAAATAGCTAAAAAAGTATTTGAGATAATGTATAATAGCGGCAGAGATCCGGAAACAATTGTAAAAGAAGAAGGTTTAAAGCAAATAAGTGATGAAGATGAATTAGAAAATATTGTAGATAATGTTATCGCAGAAAATCCGGATGCTGTTGAAGATATCAAAAATGGTAAAGATAGAGCAATTGGCTTTTTAGTTGGACAGGTTATGAAAGAAACCAGAGGAAAAGCAAACCCTGGTATGGTAAATAGCATGTTGAGAGAGAAATTAATGGATTAAGCAAAAAAATATAAAGGCCCGCATTTTTGCGGGCTTTTAATAAGGGATGGTTTCCTTGAATTTCAGAAAGATAAAAGAAAAAATACAAAATAGAATACCAGGCTCTACTAGAAATCAGCACTATTATTCAGTATTATTACCCTTAATATGTATAGAAGGAAAAATGCATTTAGTTTATGAAGTTCGTTCTGAAAATCTTTCCAGACAGCCGGGTCAAATTTCTTTTCCAGGTGGTAGAGTTGAAAGAGGAGAAGAATTTTCTCAGGCTGCAGTTAGAGAATGCAGTGAGGAGCTTTTAATTGACAAAAATCAAATTGAGTTATTAGGTGAAATCGATTATTTGATAACTCCATTTAATTTTATAATTTATGTTTTTGTAGGAAGATTAAAACTTGAAGATCTTTCGCAAATAATTGTCAATAATTATGAGGTAGACGAAATTTTCTCTGTACCTATCGATTATTTTTTAGAAAATGATGTAGAAAAATATTCAGCTGTTTTAAAAAGTGAGTTTGATGATGATTTTCCTTATCATTTAATACCTCAAGGGAAAAAACATAATCAAAAAAGAGGAGCATATGAAATATATTTTTATAGATATAATGGAAGAATTATTTGGGGTATTACAGCAGAAATAACTAAGAACTTTATTGATATAATAAAGGATAATTAAAATTTTCAATAAGAATTGAATATTTTAATTATCCTTGTTATTTTTTTCATAAACTAACTTGACACAGCATAAATTATATCGTATTATTTAAATAAAGGATGTTAAATCAATTGGAGGTAATAAAATGCCTTTTTTCACAGATGATAATTCTCAAAAAATTTTAAATGAAAACTTATCAGTATTAGAGGATGAGGCTGATTTGCTCAAAGCAGTAGCTCATCCTATTCGTCTCTGTATTGTTAAAGGTCTTTTAGCCGAAGAAGGCTGTAATGTTTCGGAAATGCAGAGCTGTTTAAATATTCCTCAATCAACTTTATCCCAACATCTTGCTAAATTAAGAGAGGCTGGTATTTTAAAGAGTGAGCGTAATGGTCTTGAGAGGAATTATTATGTAATTAATGATCAGATAGTAAAAATTGTTGAAGCTCTGGAAGAACTTGAGCTTGATAAATAATAACATGAATTAATACTTGAAATATTAAAAAAGACAGCTTGAGCTGTCTTTTTTGATATTTGTATAATTCTCTTTTAAGTTAAATATTTGTTGAATTTAAAAAGAAAAATTATGATTACTTTGGCAATATTAAACAAAAAAACACAAGAAAATAAAAATTAATGAAGATAAACACTCAAGTATGATATTAAAGGAATAGTTACTGCAGCCATAAGTGTAGATAAAAATAAGCATTCAGATGCAAAAACATAATTTGCATTATATCTGTCTGCGAAAATTACTCCATTAGCAGATGCCGGCATCGCAATCTGAATTATAAGAATAGTTCTGATTGGGTCTGGAGCATTAAAATAATTAAGAATAAATAAAGATAGAATAGGAATAATAAGCAGCTTTAAAAAAGAATATAAAACAATATTTATATCTTTAAATATACCAGATATTTTAATCTGAGCCAGACCACTACCGATGACAAGCATAGATAGTGGAAACGTTGCTCCTGCTAACATATCTACAGCATTTTTAATCGGTGTAAATAGTTTTATGCCTGTTAACATCAAAAACAATCCAAAAATAATGGCTATAACACCATTATTAAAAACATTTCTGAGTTTCAGCTTTCGTTTATTGTCTTTACTAAAAAAGAGATTTATACCATAAGTCCAGAGAAAAATATGAAAAGCAATAATACCTATAGATCCAAAAAGGATACCATTTTCTGGGAATATTACATCGATGACAGGAAGTCCCATATATCCCACATTTCCAAAAATGAGGAAAAATCGAATAACCCTTTTTTTATCATCAGGAATAGTAAATATCTTAATAAATATGTATGATATTGCAATTAAAATAATATAAAATATTAGCCAGTATAAAAATAAATCACGAAAGTTATTTAGTATATTTGCGGTCACATCCATCTGCAGAGAAGAAATTAATCTTGCGGGTAAAATAATATCTAATAAAATTTTAGATATCGCACTTGTTTCTTTTTCATCAAGATAATTAGACCTGCGGAGATAATATCCAACTCCTATTAATAAAAATAAAGCAATAATCTGTAATAAAACAATTTGGAAATTCAATTTTTACCTCCATTCATGTAGTTATTCTATTTAATAGTTATAATATAGCTGCTATGTTATAACTATCAAATAATTCTACCATAGAGGAATTTAAGTGTCAAAATATTAAAGTTTTCTTAAAATAATAAACTAGTGAAAGTCATATAAATATAAAAATCTTGGCCTGTATTGGCGTAGAGTATTTCTTTATGATAAACTGATTATAAAGATAAAAAATTAAATAACTCATTTGATTATAAAAAACTAGAGGGGTAGTTATTGATATGGAGATAGGTGAGATAAAAACTATAAAAATAGATGACTTAGCTTATGGTGGAGATGGAGTTGGTAAAAGTAGTGATGGGAGAGCAATTTTTATCCCTTTAACAGCTCCAGGTGACCTGGTAAAAGCTAAAATAACAAAAATTAAAAAAAGTTATGCTTTTGGTGAGCTAATAGAAATATTAAAAAAAGGTGAAGGCAGAATAGATGCTCCCTGTCCAGTTTATAATGAATGTGGAGGATGTCAGCTTCAGCATATTAGCTATGCAAAAGAATTAGAATTAAAAAAAGAAAATATAGAAGAATTAATATCTAGAATTGGAGATATCAAAAATTTCCAGGTTAATGATCCTATCTCAGGTAGTGATGATTTTCGTTATCGAAATAAAGCCCAATTTCCTTTAGTAGTTGATAATGACAACACAATTACTGCTGGCTTTTATAAAAGAGGAAGCCATGAGGTAGTACCCTATCATGATTGTCTTATTCAACATCCACTTATTAATAGAATATTAAAAATAGCATTAAGAGAATTAAATAAATTTGGCATTTCTGTTTATGATGAAAAAGGTCATTCAGGTTTATTAAGGCATCTAGTTATCAGAGTAGGTGTATGTACAAATCAGGCTCTTTTGGTTTTTGTGACTAATGGGAGTTATTTCCTCGAAAAAGAAATAATTGCAGAAAATATTTTAAAAAAAATACCAGAATTAAAGGGTGTAGTACAGAATATCAATCAGAAAAAAACTAATGTTATTTTTGGTGAAAAAAATAAAGTAATAAGAGGTAGAGATTATATAAGAGAGTATATTGATAATACTGCCTATAATATTTCTCCACGTTCTTTTTTTCAAGTTAATACACTTACTGCTGCAAAATTATATGAGCAGATAAAAGCTTATCTTGGTCAGAGAGGGAAAGATAATATTATAGATGCTTTTTCTGGCACAGGAAGTATAGCATTATATTTGGCTGATAAAGCTGAAAAAATTTATGCCGTAGAATCACTTCCAAGTGCTGTTAAAGATGCCAAAGAAAATGCAGTTTTAAATGGAATTAAAAATGTTGAATTTATTGAAGGTTTAGTTGAAGAAGAATTAAATAGTATAGTAAAAAAAGATAATATTGATACGATTATTTTTGATCCACCGAGAAAAGGATTAGATAAAAAAACTATAGAATTATTAAAAAAAGTTAAAATCAGAAAAATTATTTATATATCTTGTAATCCTGCAACTCAAGCAAGAGATTTGAAAAATTTAAAGAGCCATTATAATTTATTAGAAATTCAACCAGTTGATTTATTTCCACAGACATATCATATTGAATCTGCTGCACTGTTAAAAATAAAATAATATTAATCATTTAGAGACAAGTTATATTCTAACTACTTGCTAAGTATTAGTGAATTATGATATATTATTATATAGTTATTGTAGTCTTTACAAATTATAATACTCCAGTAATGGAAGGGGTAAAGATATGAATATCTTATTATTAGTAATATTTACTATAGTTGGGATAGCTGGTTTGGTTTATAATGTTGATTCTGGTGTTTTCATTGGGCTTGGACTTATTCCTTGGCAGATCTTAAAAATAAAATTAAAAAAGAAGTGGGTTCTGTCTTCTATAATTATTACAACATTAATAGGTGGCGGTTATTTTATCTATTTTAACAAATGGGTTATAACAGCCTTATTTGTATTTATTCAACTATATAATTATTGGGGTTTATTAAATGCCGAAAATGAATAATAGAATATAAAATAATATAATAACAAAATAGGAGGAATCTATGATGCCGACATATTTATATGAATGTGAAGAATGTGGAAGATTTGAGGAATTTCAGAATATTAAAGATGATGCTTTAGAAGAATGTCCTAAATGTGGAAGAGAAGTAAAAAGAATAATAGGGGCTCCTGGTATTCTGTTTAAAGGCTCAAATTTTTATATTAACCAGGATAAAAAAGCTGATTCAAAATCAATAAAAAATAAAGAAAATAAAAAAGACGAAAAAGCTTCTTAAATAATATGAGCCGGCCTGTGTGCCGGTTTTAATTTTAGATATGAAAGAAGGTAAAATCATGGCTGTTGTATCATTAAAAAAATGTGGGTCATATGAACTGGAAGAGTTAAATCATAGCTTAGAAAAGCTTTTAGAAGAATTGGGAGGGCTTTCATCTTTTGTAAATAGAGGTCAAACTGTTCTCCTTAAGGTTAATTTGCTGATGGGAAAAGACCCGGATTATGCAGTTACCACTAACCCCGAAATTGTCAGAATAATTGGAAGAAAAATCAAAGAATTAGGTGCAGAAGTATTGATTGCTGATAGTCCGGGAGGACCCTTTAATGAAAATGCATTAAAAAAGGCATATAAAAAATCAGGATTTGCAAAAATTGCTGAAGAAGAAAATTTTAAGTTAAACTTTAACACTGATTCACATAAGGTAGAATTTAAAGAAGGTACTATTAATAAATCATTTCAGCTTGCTGATTATTTAAAAGAAGTAGATCTAATTATTAATCTACCAAAATTAAAAACACATGGACTTACTATGTATACAGGAGCAGTAAAAAATCTTTTTGGCTGTATTCCAGGAGTTTTAAAAGCAGAATTTCATTTGAGAATGCAGTCAGTTTATGATTTTTCTAGGATGTTAAATGATCTAGCCCTTCTTGTTAAACCAGATTTAACCATAATGGATGCAGTTGTAGGTATGGAAGGTGAAGGGCCTTCTAATGGAATGCCAAAACATTTCAATTATCTTCTTGCTTCAAAATCACCATTTTATTTAGACTTAACAGCTGTAAAAATAATTGGAATAGAGGAAACCGAAAAAGTCCCATCACTTAAAGCTGCTTACGAAGATGGTATAATTTCTGATGACGCTTTAACATTAAAGGGAGATAAATTATTTCCATTTACAGATACGGTAATTCCAAAAATCGAAAAAGAAAATAATCTTTTAAATACAAGAATGCCTAATTTTTTAGCAGATATTTTAGAAAAATTACTGAGGCCAAAGCCAGTTTTTAAAGAAGATAAATGTGTTGGGTGTAGAACCTGTTATGAAAATTGTCCTCCAGATGCAATTGAAATGGTAGATAATTTTCCTGAAGTAGACCTGAGCACATGTATTCGCTGTTTTTGTTGTCAGGAACTCTGTCCTTATGATGCAGTAGAAATTAAATATCCCTTACTTGCCCGGATGTTTTTCTCAAAATAATGGAGGTTTAATAATTAATGAAAATTGGAGTTATTTCTGATACACATCTTCCTGATTCGGGAAGTGAATTACCAGAAAAATTAATAAAAGAATTAAAAAAAGTTGATTTAATAATACATGCAGGAGATCTTACTGGGAATAAATATTATGAAGATTTAAAGTCAGTAAATGAAGTTAAAGCTGTTGCTGGTAATATGGATAGTTTTGCACTTCAAAATAAGCTTAATGAAAAAATAAGTTTTAAAGTTAATGATAAAAAAATATCAATTATTCATGGACATCAATTTAGAGGCAAAAATATGCTGCAGGGATTGAATTATAGTTTTCCAAAAAGTGATCTAATTATATTTGGTCATACTCACAGGCCTTTTAATGAAAAATTGGGTGGAAAAATATTTTTCAACCCAGGTTCTCCTACTGATAAAAGATTGGAGAAAGATTATACATTTGGTATAATATATATAGATGATGAAATAAATTCAGAAATTAAAATTTTAGAGGAGGGATATTGATGTCAGTTTATGATACAGCTAGAAGACTGGAGAGGAAATTAAAAGATTCAGATCAATATCAAAAATATCAGGAGTTACGGAAAAAAATTGAAGATAATTCTGGATCTAAAAAAATGCTCATTGATTATCAAAATTTGATGATGGAAATGCAGACCAAACGAATGTCTGGAGAAGAATTAAATGAAGAGGATAAAGAAAAATTACAAAACCTGCAAAATTTAATCGAAATAAATAATAATGTAAAAAAATATCTAGAAGCAGAATATCAATTGAGTCAGATGATAAATGATTTACAAAAAATAATATTTTCTGATCTTGAAATTGGCATAATAGAAGATAATGTAGAAAGCTCTGAAAATAAAGCCAGCAATAATGAAAAAAAATAAGCACCCAATACTGGGTGCTTTAAAAACAATTTTTATACAGGTTGTACTTCTTTTACTCCATCAACGTTTTGCTTTAATGTTCTTTCTATACCGTTTTTTATGGTTAAGGTTGACATTGGACAACCACTACATGCACCAAGGAGTTTAACTTTTACTATACCATCTTCTGTCACTTCAACAAGTTCTACATCTCCACCATCAGCCTGAAGGCTAGGTCTTATTTTATCAATATACTTTTGAACTTCTTCTTGCATTATTGCACCTCCTAAATTGACTTTGTTTTAATTATACAAAAAAACTCAAGTTTTTACAAGTGGAAAAACAGGAGAATGATTAAAATGTCCAATTTTGTTCACTTACACAATCATACAGCATATAGTCTTTTAGATGGAGCCATCAAAATTGATGACTTGATTAAAAAGACTAAAGAGTATAACATGCCAGCAGTATCTATAACAGATCATGGTGTTTTATATGCTATGATTGATTTTTATAAAAAAGCAAAAAAAGAAAATATTAAACCTATCATAGGCTGTGAGCTTTATTTAAGTTCAGGCAGCAGATATGAAAAGAAAAGAAAAAATTATCATCTTCTTCTGCTCGCAGAAAATAAAAAGGGTTATCATAATTTAATTCAACTGGTTTCTAAAGCCTGGTTGGAGAGTTTTTATTATAAGCCCCGTGTTGATAAAGACTTGCTTGCAGAATATAGTGATGGTCTCATCTGTCTTTCCGCCTGTATACAGGGAGAAATCCCCCAGTTGATTTTAGATGGTAATTATGATCTTGCCAAAAAAGCCGTGTCTGATTATCAGGCAATTTTTGGACGAGAAAATTTCTTTTTAGAACTGCAGGATCATCACATAAGCAAAGAAAAAGAGGCTGCCCAGGGACTTATCCGCTTAAGCCGGCAGGAGAATATACCAGCTGTTATTACGAATGATGTTCATTATTTAAATAAAGAAGATGCTGAACTTCATGATATTTTACTTGCTCTGCAGACAGGTACAACAACTGCAGATGAAAACAGAATGACATTTCAAGGGAGTGAATATTATTTTAAATCACCCTCTGAGATGAAAGATGTTTTTCCTGATTATAAGTCAGCTTATAATAATACAATAAAAATTGCAGATAGAATAGATTTAGAACTAGATTTTAATCATTTTTATTTACCTGATTACCCTGATTTAGCTCAAAATGAATCTCCAGAAGATTTACTTAAAAGTTTATGTCTCGATGGTTTGAAAGAGAAAAACATGACAGATAATCAAGAAGCTCTGGAAAGATTAAAATATGAGCTTAAAATAATATATGAAATGGGATATGCTGCTTATTTTTTAATTGTTCATGATTTTGTTGCATATGCAGAAAAAAACAATATTATGGTTGGACCGGGTAGAGGATCGGCAGCCGGCAGTCTTGTTGCTTACCTTCTTAAAATTACTAAAGTTAATCCATTAAAATATGGTTTGATTTTCGAAAGGTTTTTGAACCCTGAACGGGTAACAATGCCTGATATTGATATTGATTTTGATGAGAACAGAGATCAAATAATTGACTATGTTAAAGAAAGATATGGAGAAGAAAGAGTAGCTCAGATTGGAACTTTTGGTACTATGGCAGGAAGAGCTGCTGTCAGAGATATAGGAAGAGCCTTAGGTATTTCTTATGGAAAAGTTGATAAAGTTGCAAAAATGATTTCTTCACGAGCCGGAATAGAAGAATCAATGTCAAATTCCAAAAAATTAAGAAATTTATACAATCAAGATAGTCAGGTAAAAGAACTGATTGATTATGCAAAAGGAGTAGAAGGGTTTCCACGCCATATTTCTACACATGCTGCAGGTGTTATAATTGGTGCTGAGCCGCTTGCTCAAATAGTACCTCTGCAAAAACAGGATGAAAGTGTCATTACTCAGCTCCCTATGGGCGATTTAGAATCACTAGGTTTATTAAAAATGGACTTTTTAGGTCTCAGAAACTTAACAGTAATTAAAAATACTCTTGAGTTAATAAAAAAACGAAAAGGAACAGAAATAGATATTAATTCTATTCCTTTAGATGATAAAGATGTGTATGAATTTTTGAGTACAGGTAAAACTGCAGGTGTGTTTCAGATGGAGTCATTTCTTTTTCAATCTCTAAATAGAAAATTGAAACCTGAGAAGTTTAATGATTTAATTGCTATGCTGGCCCTGGGTAGACCTGGTCCGCTTGGCAGTAATATAGTTGATGATTTTATAGATATTCGTCATGGAAAAAAAGAAGCAGAATACTTACACCCGAAATTAAAGCCGATTTTAAGAGAAACTTTTGGTATGATTTTATATCAAGAACAGGTAATGGAAATAGCATCTTCACTTGCTGGATATACTATGGGTGAAGCTGATATATTAAGAAGAGGTATGGGGAAAAAGAAAATAGAGCTTGTTGCATCAGAAAGAGAAAAATTTGTCAGTGGAGCTGTTGAAAATAACATTAATAGGGAGACCGCAGATGAAATATTTGATCAGATGGAATATTTTGCTGGTTATGGTTTTAATAAATCTCATTCGACAGCATATGCATTTTTAGCTTATCAAACAGCATATTTAAAATATCATTATTCTGCTGAATTTATGGCAGCCTTATTTTCCTCTGTTATGGGTAATCATGATAAAATTGCAGATTATATTAAAGCATGTAGAGAAATAAATATAGAAATTTTACCTCCAAATATTAACAAGAGTTCACATGATTTTATTGCTGCAGCAAACAATAAGATTCGTTATGGTCTAAAGGCAATAAAAAATATTGGTTCTAACACAATCTATGCTGTAGAGAAAGCCAGAAAAAATGGAGAGTTTAAATCAATAATTGATTTTCTAAAAAGAGTAGATATGAGTTCTGTAAATATTCAATCTTTAGAAGCCTTGATTAAAGCAGGCGCTTTTGACAGTATCTCGAAGAGTAGAGCTGGACTATTAATAAATTATGAAGAGATTTATAATAAGTATAATTCTTTTTACAAAAATAGAGCACAGGGACAGCAGTCATTTGCAGAGCTATTTTCGGACGATAATTCATTTATGGAGGAAGATTTGAAATATAATGAAATAGATGAACTGGAAACTGAAATAATTTTAAATCAAGAAAAAGAATTTCTTGGAGTATATCTTTCCGCACATCCTCTTGATAAATATAGTAATAAATTAAAAAGCTTGAAGACTCTTTCAATAAATGCAGCAGCAACTGCAGTAGAGGGGAGTATTTTATTTACAGCTGGTCATATCATATCTTACAAGGAGCATATTACGAAGCGAAATAATAAAATGGCTTTTATTACTATAAATGATCAAAATGATAAAATAGAAGTGATTATTTTTGCAGATTTATTTAAAACTCTAGATTTTGATTTAGCTCAAGAAAAAAATATTGCTGTATTAGCAAGAAAAAATGATAGTCAGTTAATTGCAGAAAATATTTTTTCATTAGAAAAAGATTTTCTAGTCATAAATATTGATGAATTAAAATACAATAAAATTATAGGCCTAAAAAAATATTTATTGAAAAAAGAAGGTAATATACCTGTTCTGTTGAAAAAAGATAGTAAGATGATTGCTGCAGAAAAAGATTTTTTTATTAATAATAATAAAAGAACGCTGCAGGAATTGAAAAAAGCATTAGGTGAATCTAATTTTAGATTCTTATAAAATAGATTATGAAGTCTAGAATAATAAATTAAATTTAACTATAAAAATTGACTCAAAGTTGAAAAAGACATGAGAAAAATATCTCAAATATAAATTTTAATCATTTAAATATTATAAAATTTCTTGACATTTCTTTTTTGCTTATTATATTATTAACTAGATAAAGGAGGAATACCATGGATGTTAATGCTGATTATCTTTTAATTAAAGCTCTTGAAAATGGTGTAACAATTATAGGATTAACTAGAGGTAAAGACACTAAATTTAATCATACAGAAAAATTGGACAAAGGAGAAGTTCTTGCTGCACAATTTACAGAAAATGTTTCTGCAATGAAAATAAGGGGCAAAGCAGAGATTATATGTAAGCATGGGAAAATGAATTCAGACAGCAGCCAGTAATTTAAATTAAGATTTACTGGAAAGGAGTTAAGCAACTTATGTGGCAGGTCGTATATATTGCTTCTTCAAAAAAAGAAGCCCAGGAAATTCTTAATATAATGGAAAATGAAGGATTTTTGGTTGACATTGAAAACACTGGTTCTGATAATTATCAGATCAAAGTCCCTGCCATTGAGGCTGAAGATGCTTACTCCTGTCTACATAAAAATTTTTAAATGGAGGAATTACTATGAAAAAAATTGCTGTACTGACAAGTGGAGGAGATGCTCCAGGAATGAATCCTGCAATAAGGTCAGTTGCTAGAACAGCTATTTTTTATAATTTAGAAGTAGTTGGTGTTAGACATGGATATGAAGGATTAATTAATAAAGATTTTTTTCCGATGAATAGGGGATCAGTTGCAGATATCATTCAGCGGGGTGGAACAGTATTATTCTCTGCTCGCTGTGAGGAATTCAAAACTGAAGAAGGTAGAAAAAAGGCCTATAAAAATATGAGAGATGAAGGTATTGATGCTCTTGTAGTAATTGGTGGAGATGGTTCTTTACGTGGTGTTCAAAAAATTAATCAGGAAAGTGAGATTAGAGCTGTGGGTATTCCAGCGACAATTGATAATGATCTTGCCTGTACCGATTACACTATTGGTGTAGACACAGCAATGAATACAATTCTCGATGCAATAAACAAGATTAGAGATACAGCTACATCTCATGAGAGAACATTTGTAATTGAGTGCATGGGTCGTGATTCTGGCTATCTTGCTTTAATGGCAGGACTTGCTGGGGGAGCAGAATTTATTTTAGTTCCAGAAATTGACTTCACTCCAAAAGAAGTAACTGAGAGAATTGTTCAGGGTTTTGACCGAGGTAAACTTCATAGTTTAATTTTGATAGCAGAAGGAGTTAAAGCACCATTTGCAGATTTAACAGGATATAACGGCAGCCCTGGATTGGCTATGGGTGATCTGATTAGAGAAACTACAGGTATGGAAACTAGAGTTACTATTTTAGGGCACCTTCAGCGTGGTGGTAGTCCTACTGCTACAGATAGAATTATTGCAAGCAGAATGGGAGCAGAGGCTATAGAAATTCTAATTGAAGGTGAAAGAAATAAAATGGTTAATTATAAGGACAATTCTATTGGCAGTTGTCCAATTGAGGAATCAATAGCAAAAGTTCAGCAGATAGATATGGATATTTATAATCTCGCAAGTATCTTATCTATGTAAATCTATGCAAATAAAAACTGGGAGGTTAATATGCGAAAAACAAAAATTGTATGTACACTTGGTCCAGCAACTAATGATAAAGAAACAATAAAAAAAGTAGTTGAGGCTGGGATGAATGTAGCACGTTTTAATTTTTCACATGGTAATCATGAAGAACAAAAACAAAGATTTGATTTAGTTAAAGAGGTTGAAAAAGAAACTGGTGTTCCTATTGGAATTATGCTTGATACCAAAGGTCCTGAAATAAGAACCGGAGAAATGAAAGGGGATAAAATTGAGCTCAAAGAAGGAAATGAGCTCATAATCTCAGAAGAAGATGTAATGGGAACACAAAAAAGTATTTCTGTCTCATATAAAAATTTAGCGGATGATCTTGAGAAGGGAAATAAGATTTTAATTGATGATGGATTAATTGAGCTACAAGTTACGGATATTAATAATAAAGATATAATTACTAAAGTGCTTAATGGTGGTGAGTTAGGCTCTCGCAAAGGTGTTAACCTTCCGGGTGTAAATGTTAATCTACCTTCATTGACTGAAAAAGATATTGCAGATATAAGATTTGGAGTGGAAGAAGGAATTCATTTTATAGCAGCATCTTTTGTTAGAAAATCTAATGATGTAATTGAAATAAGAAAGCTTTTAGAAGAAACTGGTAATGAAGATATTTTTATCATCGCTAAAATAGAAAATCAGGAAGGTGTAGAAAACCTTGATTCAATACTTGAGGTTGCAGATGGAATTATGGTAGCTAGAGGTGACCTGGGTGTAGAAATTCCTGCAGAAAAAGTACCTATAGTTCAAAAGATGATGATTCGTAAATGTAACAGAGCTTCTAAACCTGTTATTACAGCTACTCAAATGTTGGATTCAATGATTCGTAATCCACGTCCAACCAGAGCTGAAGCTTCTGATGTTGCTAATGCAATTTATGATGGAACTGATGCGACAATGTTATCTGGTGAATCAGCTGCAGGTAAATATCCTGTACAGTCTGTTAATACTATGGCCCAGATTGCACGTGAAGTTGAAGAGTCAGACAGCTATAAAGAAAAATTTGCAGACAATTATCAATTTGCAGCAAATACTGTTACTGGTGCAATCAGTTTAGCTACTTGTGAAACATCAGAAAAACTTGAAGCTCAGGCAATTATCACATCCACTGGTTCAGGTTTAACAGCAAGAACAGTATCTAAATTTAGACCACAGACTCCAATAATTGCAGTTACCCCAAGTAAAAGAGTTTTACATCAGCTTGTATTAAGCTGGGGTATTTATCCACTGCTTTCTGCTAGAAGTAATAACACTGATGAGATGATGGAAAATGCCATAGACGCAGCCTTAGATCATGATTTAATTAAAGAAGGAGATCTGGTTACAATAACTGCAGGTACACCAGTTGGTATTTCTGGTACCACTAACTTAATCAAGGTTGATGTTGTTGGTAAACCAGTAGCAAAAGGTCAGGGTATTGGAAAAGGCATTGTAGTTGGAAAAGCAAAAACAGTTACTTCTGCTGAAGAGGCAAATGAGAAAATAAAAGAAGGAGATATCATGATTGCTTCTATGACAGATAGAGATTATATTCCTGCTATGAAAAAGGCATCTGCTCTTGTAACATTTGGTGGAGGCTTAACTTCTCATCCAGCTATAGTTGGTCTTAATATAGGTATTCCTGTTGTAGTAAATACAGGAGATATTAAAGACGAGTTTGAAGATGGCGAATTAATTACTGTTGATGGGGTAAGAGGATTAGTTTATAGAGGAAAAGCTCATCTTAAGTAGATAATGATTTAATTTAATAAAATTGTACACTTATTTTTCTTAAATTAAATATTGATTTAAAACCGCAGATCTTTATTTATGATCTTTTTAAAATAATGTCTGCGGTTTATATTTGTCTTGTAATACTTTTGAAATTTTGATATTATTAAAATCGTGGTTAAAATAATTTTTTATTTATTACTTTACAATGATAAAGCAATAAAGTATAATAGAAGAAAACTATTAGGAGGAATTTAATATGAGAAATATATTTTCAAGTATTTTAGTTTTAGTGTTGGTTGGATTATTGGCATTTGCTGGTACTGCAGCAGCAGATGATTCCCTAGCAGAGATTCAAGAAAAAGGAAAAATAGTTGTAGGCCTAGATGATAGTTTTCCACCAATGGGATTCAGAAATGAGTCAGGTGAGATAGTTGGTTTTGATATTGATCTTGCCAAAGAGGCTGCAGCAAGATTAGGTGTAGATGTTGAGTTTAAAGCAGTAGATTGGGATGGAGTTATTTTAAGTCTTCGTAATGGTTCAATTGATGTAATTTGGAATGGCTTAACAATAACTGAAGAAAGAAATGAAAGAATAGATTTTACCCAGCCATATTTAGCTAATACTCAGGCTATTATAGTTCAGGCTGATAGTGATATAGAGACCAAAGAAGATCTTGCAGGTAAGGTTGTAGGAATTCAATTGGGAAGCAGTGCTGTAAGTGCAGTTGAATCAGAACCGGAGGTTCTCGCTACTTTTAAAGAACTCCGTCAGTTTTCAAATAATACTGAAGCACTACTTGATCTGCAGACCAGTAGAGTTCAAGCAGTTGTAGTTGATGTTATTGTTGGCCGCTACTATATGAGCCAGCGTGAAGGTAAGTTTAGAGTATTAGAAGATAATTTTGGAAGCGAAGAATATGGTGTTGGTGTTAGAGAAAACGCTGATTCATTCAGAATGGCTCTCAATGATGCCCTTGATGAAATGATTGCAGATGGAACTGCAGCAGAAATTTCTGAAAAATGGTTTGGAGAAGATATTTTGCTTAAGTAGGAGGAGTTTAATCGGTGGACTATATTATTAATGTTTCAGGATATATTCTGGAAGGTAGTGTTGTAACCTTCCAACTTTATTTGATAACAGCTTTATTTTCTGTATTATTGGGTATTGCAGGGGCTCTTGGTAAAATCTCTAAAATCCCTCTTCTAAATTCTTTTTTAGCTTTTTATACCTGGGTTTTTAGAGGGACTCCCTTATTACTGCAGCTGTTTTTTGCGTATTATGGTCTACCGGTCTTGGGAATAACTTTAGAACCATTTCCTGCAGCTGCTTTAACATTTACTATTAATTATGGTGCATATTTTACTGAAATTTTTAGAGGTGGAATAGAATCAATAGATAATGGTCAATACGAAGCAGCTCAGGTTTTGGGAATGAACTACAGACAGACAATGAGCAGAATTATAATTCCTCAGACGGTAAAAAGAGTATTACCTGCTACAAGTAATGAAGCAATTAACCTTGTAAAAGATAGTGCTCTTGTTGCAGTTATTGGATTAGGTGATCTGCTTAGAGCAGCTAAAGTTGCAGTTACTAGAGACTTTTCTATTATTCCATTTATTATAGCTGCAGTTTTTTATCTAGTCATAAGTTCTGTAATAGTAAATATATTCAGGAGATTGGAAAACAAATATTCTGTTTACGAATAGGTGATAAATTTGGAAATGATTGAAGCAAAAAATATTTATAAAAGCTTTGCAGAACTTGAAGTGCTGTCTGATGTTTCATTTACAGTAAATCAGGGAGAAGTAATTTCTGTGATTGGACCTTCTGGTTCAGGAAAAAGTACTCTGCTGAGATGTTTAATTGGTCTTGAAGAAATAGACTCCGGAGATATTTACATTGAAGGATTATCCGTTAAAAAAGCAGGGAGAAAGGCCTATCAAAAGATGGGAATGGTATTTCAGGGTTTTAATCTATTCCCCCATAAAACTGTACTTGGGAATTTAATTGAAGCACCAATAGTGGTTAATGATGAAGATAAAAAAGAAGTCAAAAAAAGATCAGAGGCTCTTTTAGAAAAAGTTGGTCTTTCTGATAAAAAAGATGCTTATCCTTCTCAACTGTCAGGAGGACAAAAGCAGAGAGTGGCCATCGCCAGAGCACTGGCAATGCAGCCAGACATTATGCTTTTTGATGAACCTACATCTTCTCTTGACCCCGAACTGGTGGGGGAAGTACTTACTGTTATTAGAGATTTAGCAGATGAGAATATTACCATGATGGTAGTAACTCACGAAATGGGTTTTGCCCAGGATGTTTCTGATAGGGTATTTTTTATGGATCATGGTAAGATTGTAAGTGACTCTGTACCAGAAAAAATATTTGTTAACCCTGATTCTGAGAGAATACAGAACTTTTTAACAAAAATATTAAGTCAAAATGACAGCTCCCTTTAATAAGGGAGTTTTTATTTTTTTTAGATATATATTTGCTTTTATAATACAGGCCTGTTAAAATGTTTACAGATAATTAATAGTGTTTTAATATACTATTAACTTAACTTCTATAAGCTAATAAGAGGAAAAGAGAAGGGAAGTGTATATATTTGATAAAAATAAAAACAGATTTACACACACATACTGTTGCAAGTGGTCATGCATATTCTACAGTTGATGAAATGGCAAAAGGTGCTTTTATTAAGGGGCTTAAATTAATTGCAATAACTGATCATGGACCAAATATACCTGGAGGTCCACACTTATATCATTTTGGGAATATATCAATATTACCTGATAAGTTATATGGAGTTAGAATAATTAAGGGTGTTGAAGCTAATATTCTCGATAATGGAAAATTAGATTTAAGTAATGATATGTTGTCCAGACTTGACTTTGTTGCTGCAGGTATCCATCGTGATACAGGTCATAATCTAAAAGACAAAAAAGATTTTACTAGGGCTACAATTAAAGCAATGGAAAATCCCTATTTAGATATGATAACTCATACAATTCAGAGAGAATATCCAGTAGATCTTGAAAAAATAGCTAAAGCTGCTGCTGAAAACAATGTAATAATAGAACTAAATGCAAGTTCTTATAGTCCAAGAAAAGATCATAAAAGGGGAATTGAAAAGCAGGCTCTTAAATTACTTGAGTATGCTGATAAATATGGATTCAAAATTGCTGTAAATAGTGATGCACATTTTTATAAAGATGTTGGAGAATATTCAGATCTAGATTTTATTTTAGAAAGTAATTATTTTAAAAAAGAGTTATTTATCAATCGTTCAGCAGAGAATGTTTTGAATTATCTCCGTTCTAAAAAAAGCCGGTTAAAAAAACTTGGTAAAACAGTATAATCTAATTTATAAATAATTAGAATTTAATAAAATTTTAAGTATATTTAAAGTTATTTAAAATTATATATATATCTATAAAATTAGAAAGGAAAATGTATAAAAATATTATATTTTTTATACAGGTGAATTAATGCAGGAACCTTATTATAAATATTCAAAGTTTTTAAAAGAAAAATATGGAGAAAAAACATATAAGCTTCCCATCAATCTTCCCACAACATGTCCGAATAGAGATGGTAACCTGGGAAAACATGGCTGTTATTTTTGTGGTGAAGAAGGTGCAGATTTTGAAATGCTCTCAGATGAAATGTCGGTTAAAAATCAGCTATTAGAAAATAAAAGCTATATTGGAGAGCGTTATGGAATAGATCAATTTATTGCATATTTTCAAAATTTCACAAATACTTATTTGCCATTAGAAAAGTTGAAAGAATACACAAAAGAAGCTGCAGAGGTTGATGATATAAAAGCTATATATTTTTCTACCAGACCTGATACAATTAGTCATAACTATATAAAAGAGTTAAAAGATTTATTGAACAGTATATCTACCGATATTGAACTGGGATTTGAATTTGGACTCCAGACAGTTAATTATAAAACTTTAAAAAAAGTCAATAGAAAACATGGTCTTGCAGAATTTATTGATGCAGTTTTAACTGCTAAGAATTTTGATGCAGAAGTTGGAGCCCATTTAATTTTAAATTTGCCTGGTGATGATAAAGAAGATATAAAAGAGGCTGCAAAAATTTTATCGGCTTTAAAATTAGATCATGTTAAACTACATGCACTATATATACGTGAAAAATCAGTTTTTGCAGATATGTATAGGAATAAAGAGTTCAAACTATGTTCATTGGAAGAATATATAGAAAGGGTAATTTTATTTTTAGAATACTTATCACCTCAAATTGCTGTACAGAGATTAATTGGTCGGGCTCCCGAAGAAGGAACTTTGTTTATTAACTGGGATACACCATGGTGGGAGATTCATGATATGATAATTAATGAGATGGAAGAAAGAAATACTTACCAAGGTGCTAAATGTAATTATTTGGATGGAAAAGCCTTAACTAAGTTTAATGATTAGTAAATATAATTAATTTTAATATTTATTTTTCTTTTATAAATTTATTTTTATGATATAATAAACATGTAAAGACATTTTAAGGGTTAAATTTCAAACCGGGTTTGCCCGGTTTTTTTCCACCATAATTATTTGCCAATTTTGTCTAAATACTATAAAATATAAATGCAGATAGTTATAGGAAGGGGATACAATGGAGACAGAAAGAATATTAACTGATGTTGAAAAAGCCATCAGAGAATTAATAGATATAGCTAAACCTGAGGCAGGAAATATTTTTATTCTTGGTGGAAGTACAAGTGAGATCCAGGGGAAAGAAATAGGTTCTGCTACAGATGTAAAATTGGGAGAAAAAATTATAAGTAAAATAAAAAGTATTTTAGATGAATATGGTCTTTTTCTTGCAGTACAGGGGTGTGAACATACTAATAGGACACTTGTGATTGAGCGGGAATGTCAGGCAAGGTACAAATTTCCAGAGGTCAACGTTATACCTCACCGCAGTGCCGGGGGTGCTTTTGCAGCAGCGGCATTTAAGATGTTTTCAGAGGCAGTTACAGTAGAGAGTATTGAGGCAGATTTAGGTATTGATATTGGTGATGCTCTAATTGGTATGCATTTGAAAAATGTTGCAGTTCCTGTCAGATTAAGTTTAAATGAAATTGGAGAAGCTCATATCACAGCTGCTAGAACAAGATTGAAAATGGTTGGAGGTATTAGAGCCAGATATAGAGATTTTTAAATATAATCTTTCCTAACTGTTTTTAATTTAAGACTATTTTTTACTAAAGGACATTAAGCCTTATTTTGAGACTAGTGCCCCTTATTTTGTTTCAGATCATAATAAGTGGAAAGGGGTGGTGCAGTTGAGGGATGGAGTACTTAATTTTTATGGTCTTGGCTCATTTTATTTGGAATTCAAAGACACTAAAGTAGATGGCAGCAGTTGGGTGTCTAAAAGAGCTCTATACTTATTGATGTATCTTGTTTTAGAACGGAAAAGAAAAGTAAGTGCTGAAGAATTAGTTGATGTTTTTTGGCCTGAGTCTGATGTAGAAGATGGTAAAAACAAATTATATAATACTATTTATTTATTGAGAAGATCACTTAATAAGGATGGAGTTCCAAAAGATATTGTTGAATCAGTAAGTGGTGGTTATTCAATTTGTGATGATTATAAAATTTGGACGGATTGGGAATATTTCGAAGAAGAAGTTAATAAACTGCTTAAAGGAGAAGAATTATCTATAAAAAAATTGAAAGAATTATTTGAAATTTATCGGGGTGATTTTTATTCTAATCTTAAATATGAAGATTGGACCGAATTACACAGGGAAAATTTAAGAGAATACTTTTTAAATTTAATTGAAATACTAACAAATAAACTTTATAAAAAACAAAATTACCGTGACACGGTTAATTACCTTCATAAAGGCATAGAATATGATCCCTATCGTGAAAACTTTTATTTGCTTTATATTAAAGCATTAGTTAAACTCGGACGGATTGCTGAAGCGATAAACAGTTATAAAAAATGCGAAAAAATACTTAAAGAAGAACTTGATTTACTCCCCGGACAGGAACTGAACAATGTTTATCATCGCATTAAACTGAGCAGAGAACTTACAGAAAAAGTAGAAGAACATTTAAATGGTGATCTTGATATAAAACCAGGAGCAATGTTTTGTGATTTCAATATTTTTGAGAAAATATATGAATTAGAATTAAGACAGGTTAAAAGAATTAAACATTCTTTTATTTTACTTACAATTGATTTTGGTGAAGTCGCACTTAAAGTACCAATAGTTGATTTTGTAGAGATTATATCCAGTCATGTGAGAGCTGGTGATGTCATTTCTATATGCAATAAAAAAATATTTCTGCTCATCCATGACATGGACTTCAATGGTAGTGGAACAATTTTAAAGAGATTTACCGACTTTTGTGAAGAAATGAATTTGGAGAAAAAGCCTTCCATCGATATAAAAGAAATAAAATAATAAATAATTTTTTAAAAAACCACCTTTTGAGGTGGTTTTTTTATTTTTCGAGAATTTTTAGATATCTATTACAAGTATTTGTTAGTTGTGGCTGTTATTATTAAATTAGGAATAAGGAGGTGCGTTAATAGAAGGAGGTCAAAATAATGAAGTGGAAAAGTATATTACCCTGTATATTTATTTTATTAATAATAATTCTGCTGGCAGGTATAAATTATAATGTATCAGCTTTTGAATACAATCAGTTTAATGATTATAATTCGAATATTCAATTTAAAGAAGATTACAAGCATGATTTTTCAAATAATAATTATCTAATAGAGAATAATAATTTTCATTTGAAAAATAGATTTAACAGATTTGCTTCTATTACACAGGGAGGATCTAATAATGAAAGTACAATATGTCAGATTGGAAATATAGGCTCCATTGTAGAGCTAATGCAAATCGGCGATAATAATAAAGCAAATATAAATCAGATAGCAAATTTTGCTAAAACAGAAGTTTTTCAGTTTGGCAGTAATCTTGATGTTTCTGTAGATCATTGGAAAAGCGGTACAGATATCTATGTTATTCAATCTGGTATCGATAAATATACTCAGGAAACTAAGATTATTGAATCTAAATCTTTTTAAAACACTATTTTGAATAAGGAATTATACTCAGGGATCATACTTTATTCAAGCAGAAATAAGAATAGGTCTTGAATAAAGTTTATTAAATAAAAGTAGTTGGATAAGTTTTATGCAAAAAACAAGGAGGGGGTATTAAAAATGAGAAAGTTTAATGGTGTTCTAGTATTAGTTATGGCTTTATTTTTAGTAGTGGGAATCTCATCTATGGTAATGGCAGGAGGACATTGTTTTAGTCGGTATTGTTGTGATATGGGTGATGATGCAACAATCGTTCAAGTTGGTTCTGAAAATACTGCTTCAATCTATCAAAAAGGAGAAACCTACTTTAATCATCCTTGGTTAAATAGATGTCTACCTTATGGTTGTGTGACTGGAGGCAATCATGCAGTAGTTACACAGTTGGGATTTATGAACAATACAACTGTTAGCCAGACAGGTTCTTTGAATAGTATATTCACATTTGCTTTTGGTGGAGATAATGACACACTGATAATTCAAAATGGTAGAGAATTACTTGCCAATGTAATGCAGGCTGGACATTACAACGAAGCGACTGTTAATCAGAGTGGTGTTCTAAATGTTGCAAATGTAGGACAAATAGGTCTTAGTAATATAGCCAATATATCTCAGACTAAAAATAGAGATATGGCAAATATTCTTCAAATTGGCTGTTCAAATGATGCTATGATTCTTCAAGATTAAGACTAATAAAAATCATTATATTTTATTTGAGAACTGTAGTAATGGGCAGTCTAAAGTAACTTAAGAGTTTTTTAGACTGCTCTTTTTTTAGAAAACCATTCTTGATAAGTTTAAGGAGGGATATAATGTCATTAAGAATGATTTTTAATCTTATTGTAGTGGGATTAGTTTTTGCTTTTTTATTTTCTATTAATATTTATGCTCAAGATACAGATGGAAGTGAGGATGCTCTTAATGAGAGAATTCACCTAATCCAGGCTTCACAAAAAATAGTACATGAAAAAAAAGAAGCAGAAGATCCAAGTAGTGGTATCAGCTTATATGTTACAAATTACCATACAGATAATACTGAATTTAAATTGGGAGGAAAATTTGAGCAGAGACTATTTTCTGATAGTTATCTTAAAAGATTTGGTGATATTTCCTGGTCATATGTAATTGACGGCATTTATTTAGAAGGAGAGGCAACTTCTTTAGCTGCTTTCCTTTCTCTAAAAGCTACCTTAAATAATAGAAGTTTTTCTCCTTATTTTGGAGCGGGAGCTGAATTTATGGGTGTTGCAAATTATCAGGGTTTTGTTGGTTTAAATATAAATAAAAACTTTTTTGTGGAAACAAAATTTATCAATGATAAAGATGAATGGGATAATGGTGAATTTTATTCAGTAACTGGATTTAAGATTGATTTTTAGGAGGTGAATTTTAATGCAAAAAAAATTCATGATAACCTGTCTTTCTCTAATTTTGATATTCAGTATTTCAATTTTATCTACTGCTGCTTCTACTACAAGCTACAGCTTTAGAATCCTTAATAGCCCAGACCAGCGACAGGTGGCTCAAAATATTGCAAGCAAACAGCACGAAATGAGCCTTGAAGAAGATAAAGTTGCTCAATTTAAATCTTTAATAGAGGGCAGGATAATGAGTATTATATCCTCTGATATTGTCGAAAAAATGCTGAGTGAAGAAGGTTTTGGTGGAGATACTCAATATGATACAGATAGTTTAGATATATTTGTAGAAGAAGTTGATGGCCAGACAATAATCACAATCGTTAATAAAGAATCAGGAGAAGAGGATGAGTTAATCTATAATCCAGATGAGTGGCCAGACCTGTCTGCATTTTAATTAATTTTATTGTTAAGGAGGAGGTTCTATGGAAGAAATGATTGCTGTCTTATTGATATTCTCCTTATTTGTTGGTGGGCCAGCTGGATTGGGACCGGAGGGTGAAGTAACTGAAAGACCTGATGCTCAAAGCGTTGAAAATCCTGAGCAGCTTATTGAGGAAGTCTGGTTATCTGCAGATGATATTATAAGCACTGAAGAAAATGTTACAACAGCCACCCAGTTATTAGCTGCTTTACCTGAAAAAGAAGATAAGCATAAAATTGCTATATATGAAATCGCAGATAAAACTGGGCAGTATAATGAAATTGGATCAAATATAGTTTCTCAGGGTGCAACAGAAATGCTCGTAACTGCTTTAATCAGATCAAGGCAATTCGAAGTTTTAGACAGACTGGATTTTGGAAACTTTATGACTGAACAATCTCTAGTTGAACAAGAAAGAACTATCACAGGACAGGGGCCATCAATTGGAGGATTATTAGGAGCGGATTATGTAATAGCTGGTGCAGTTACCGAATATCAGATTGATAAGAGAACTGGTGGTTTAGGACTTTTAGTTGGTGGAAAAGGAGGAACTCAAGAATATGCAGTTGCCAGCTGTGCAGTTGATCTTAGAGTAACTAATACAACAAATGGTAGTGTGGTTTGGGCTAAAAGCCTCAAAAAAGAAATTGTAGGAGAAAGAATAGGATTTGAAGTATTCTCCTTTATGGATAACAATATTGTAGAGTTTGAAACAGGAAGAGGAAAACAGGAAGTAATAAATCTAGTAGTGAGAACATTATTAGAAGAAGCTGTTTATAAGTTAAGTGTAAGTCAAAGCTTGTAGTGGAGCAGATTTAATACTTTTTAAATTGTCGTGGGAAAACAATTTTTAATCTAAAATAAATATTAATTGATTTGTGTTTAATTTAAGTCTTTTCCACTACAATCAGGGGCTGAAATTCAAGCCCCTGGTCATAATAGTTTAATATAGTGGAATAGAGGATAAAAATTATCCAAATAATAAGATTACTTTGTAAATAATTTAATTTAAATATGGATAATTATTTATCCCGGAGCAGTCAGCTCCGTTCAGCCCCGGTCATTGAATCGGGGCTTTTGCTTTGCTGTGACTAATTTATTTTAAATATGCTGTAAACCATTGGTCTATATTAAATTTTTCAAAAAAATATATTTTTAGACTGGACAAATTATTATATTTATTATATAATTCGACTAAGAGTCATTTGACCAACGGTCAAATAATTTAATAAACTAATTTTACTCCCCTCCCCCGGGGAGTTTTTAAATTTTCTATTTTAGAGATTATGTAGATTTTTAAATGACTTAACAATGTTTCTTAATAATACTTGATTAGTAACTGTGCCAACTCCACCTGGTACGGGAGTTATCATTGCAGCTTTTTCTGCTGCAGAATCATAATCTACATCTCCGAGCAGTTTTCCATCAACAAAATTTGTGCCGACATCAATTACAATAGAATCTTCACCGAGCATTTCACCTTTAATCATTTCTGCTCTACCAACAGCAGCAACGACAATATCAGCGTGTTTTAATTCCCAGCTTAAATCTTTAGTTCGTGAATGGCACATTGTAACAGTTGCATGTCTCTGCTGAAGTAAAATAGAGACTGGTTTACCTACTATATTGCTCCTGCCAACAACAACTGCTCTTTTTCCTTTGAGTGGAATATCATAATAATCTATTATTTCCATACAGGCTTCTGCTGTACACGGTACAAGTGTCTCATAACCAGCAAACAATTTACCAAGTGAAGCAGAAGTAATACCTTCGATATCTTTTTTCGGATTAATTAATTCAATACTATCTTTTAGTTCATCAGGGAGAGGCTGCTGCACCATAATTGATGTGATTTCTTGATCATCATTTGCACTTTTTAATTTTTCTAAAAATTTTTCTGGACTGGAACTAAAATGCTTATATTCAAATTCGATTCCAACTTTTTCACAATTTTTTTCAATGCGATTTACATAAGCTTTGCTTGCTTCATCTTTACCATACTGAAGAACTAGGAGATTGGGCACACTACCTGTTTTTTCTTTAAGTTCTGCTACTTCATCTATACACCACTGTTTTATATCTGCAGCAGCTTGTTTACCACTAAGTTCCTTCAATTAATTCACTCCTTGTAAATATGTAGTTAGTTTAATTATTGTGTAATCATATAAATATAAACTAGTTTGCTAACTCAATAATTTCTTTTTTTAGTTTTGAACTTTTGTCTTTCAGTGCTTTATAATCTTTTTTAACATTACTTTTATATTCATTATCATCTAAACTTTTTAAATTTATTTTAATATTTGCAATTGCACTACCAACAGCTGCATCTCCAATATATGCTGCCACTTCAAAGTCGCTTGCAAGCATCTTGTTGCCTATTTTACTAATTTCATGTGTTAATTCCATTAATCTTACAGCCCTTTGTGTCATATCAAGAGAAAATTCTACAGCATCTTTGCAGATGCTTTTTGTTTCTGCATTATTCCCTGTTTTGTAGCTGGCCAATATTTTGGATAAGATTTCGCTGTCTTCATCCATCATCTTTAACATTTCTCTTTTAATTTGATTACTTTCAGTTAAAATAGATTTGGCTTCATCTTCTACATCTTTATATTTTTCTTTACCAATGGTCAGATTTGCGATGAAATTCACAACTGCTGCATTCAAAGCTCCAGTAAGTGCGGCTGCACTTCCCCCTCCTGGAGTAGAATTCTTTGAGCCTAATTCATTTAAAAAATCTTCGATTGAACTGTTATTATACATTATATTCCCCTTTCTGTTATTAAAATATATTTTTAAAGCTTATTAAAATATATTTTTAGTTAGTTTTATTATATAGAATGAAATAATTATTAACAAGTGCGATTTTCTTTTCACAGCTTATTGCTATATAATAAACTTAGGCTAAAGTAATAAAATGAAATATTAATATTAATTTGCTGACTGTACATTTTGATCTGAGTTATATAAAATATTTAATACTAAAATTGATAAAAAATAGATTAAAGGATGATTTTATATGTATAAATTGGGTCAGCTTAAAGAGAAGATTATCAGTGCATGCTTATATTATTATATTGATTTTGTTTATAAAAGTAGTGAAATAAAGATAATGGGGAATAAAGATGTTTTTGAAGATGATAACCCTGAAAAATATATATTTTTTATCTGGCACGGTGACAGCTACTGTTATTATCCATTTCTCAAGGGTAAAAAACTAAATATAATTACTACGATTAACAAGAGAGGTGGGGTTATCAGCAGAATCAGTAAGCATTTTGGCTATGATGTTATTCAACTACCCGACTATGCAGGTAAAGGTGATTATATTTTTAAGGTTAAAAATAAGATTAATAAAGAAACAGATGCCAATCTTGTAATGTCTGTGGATGGCCCGAATGGGCCGCAACATGAGGCAAAAGACTTTGCTTTTATTATGGCGATTTTTTCGAAAAGGAGAATTATACCCCTGAATATAGAAGTTAAATATAAGATCGAATTAAAAAGTCGCTGGGATAAATTGAAATTTCCACTTCCCTTTAACAAAATATATATAAAAATTAACGAAGCTTATAGTGTCAGTAGAGAAGATAGAAAAAACAAGTTCAGTAAAATAAAAAAGAATATCAAAAAAGTGATGGAAGGTAAAATTAAAGAAAACCCGAACAAATAAAAATTTTATATTTGTCCGAGTTTATATATAATATTCTTTATTTTTTATGTTTTAATAGTCAAATTCTCCAATTCCAGGATCTATTATACGGTTATTTGTGTTGAGCTGATCCATTTTTTCTCGAGCTTCCTGGGGGAAATCCCAGCTGAAAATATCGAAATTTTCTTCAATATGAGATTTCGAACTTGCTTTTGGAATGACAGCTATCTCTTTATCAACTAACCACTTAAGTGTTAGTTGTGCGGGTGTTTTATCATATTTTTTAGATAATTCTTTGATTACATCATTATTAAAATCTGCCCCTCTTCCTAAAGGACTGTAAGCTGTGAGAGCTATATCATTTTTTTTGCAGAAATCCAGAAGATCTTTTTGATATAAACTAGGATGGAACTCTACCTGATTTAATGAAACAAGCTCAGGATAATAATCAAGAGCATCTCTAAGATGATTTATGGTAAAGTTGCTGACTCCTGCATCTTTTGCAATTCCAGCTTCTTTTAATTCTTTTAAAGCTTTTAAGCTTTCTTTAAGTGGTATATTTTTATTAGGCCAGTGAATTAAAAGTAGATCAAGATAATCAATACCTAGTTCATCTAAAAACCTTTGAGAATCAGAGATTATATCATCATATTTTAAGCGATCTCTCCAGACCTTAGATGTAATAAATAATTGATCCCTATTTATAAAGCTTTGTTCCAAAGCTTTTGCTATATCTTTGTGGTTTTCATAAGCATCTGCTGTATCAATATGTCTGTATCCAGTCTCAATAGCTTCAGCTACACTATCTGTGCACTCCTTACCACTTAATCTCCATGTTCCTAGACCGAGCAGAGGCATTTCATTTCCAGATATTAATTTAACTGATTTCATTATATCACTCTCCAAATTTAATTTATTGCTTTATATTATTAACATAAATATTATAAGATAAATATAAGTTGATTACTAGTAATTAATTACATGATTTTTCTTAAGAAAAATCTAAAAAGAAGGATATTTTATAATTATGTTGAAATTTATTTATAAGTGAAATTTAAATTGGATTTTATCTTTTATAGGTTATAGTATCCTATAAGTTTTTATTATTTCAAAGGAAGTGAAAATTTTGAAATTTAAATTCCTGCACAATATTGAGAATAAAATATATTTTATTCCTTCAATTTATGCTATTTCTGCCACAATACTTTCGGTTTTTGTAATATTTATTGAACATCAATATAGTGGATTATTATTGGCTAATATTCCAGCTTATTTTTTTACTTCCTATGATCTTTCTAAAACAATACTTTCAACAATTGCAGGCTCTTTATTTGCGATGATTACGGTTTCTTTTTCTACAATTATGGTTGTTTTAACAATGTATTCTTCACAGTTTTCTCCAAGAACCATGCAGGATTTTCTTAAAAATAAGGTAACATTAAAAGTATTTGGTATCTTTTTAGGTGGTTTTATTTATTCAATTTTAACTCTGCTTTTTATTGATGAAAATTTGAAAGGGACTCAAGAAGCTACTATATTTTCTGCAATGATTGGCGTAATTATAGCTATTATTTGTCTTGGTTATTTTGTATATTTTATTCACCATGCAGCTAATTCAGTACAGGTTAATCTTCTGATTGAAAGTTTAAAAAATGAGGTAATAGAAATAGTTGATACCATAGAAACAAGAAATAACAAAAACGATCAAATTCGTAATGAACCTCCGGATAATTTAAAAGAGATGACTGACCGCGTATTTTGTGATGTTCATCCTGAGCAGAGTGGTTATATTCAGGTGATTTTTGATATTGAATTGACAAAAGTAGCTGATGAGCATGATATAATAATAAGGGCCGAAAAAATGATAGGTGATTATGTAACTGAAAATACAGTTATCTTTAAACTCTGGCGGTTAAATGATGATACTAAAAAAATTGAAGAAGAAAAATTAAAGCAGATAAAAAATATGATTCGGGAAAATCTTGTAATAAGTAATGAACGAAGCAAGAAAAATGATATAGAATTTGGACTCCTTAAATTAACAGAAGTTGCTTTAAGGGCGATTTCTCCCGGTATTAATGATCCCAATACTGCTATATTTTGTATTAATCAGCTGGGATGGGTTTTGTCCAGAATTGCTGTGGCCAATTTAGAAAACAACTATTACTATAATGATAAAGATGAGCTCTGCTTTATTTTAGAAGATATCTCATTCTGGAATTTGCTTTATAAAACTTTTTATCAGCTTAAGCATTATGGTAGTCAAGATGTTTCAGTTACCGGGGCAATTATCGATGCTCTTATAGTTATAGCAGAAGGTAGTCCAAAAGAGATAAAAGAACAGGTATGGTCATTCAGCGATTATATATTAAAAGGCTTTGATAGGAATGTACTTGAACAGGCAGATAAAAAATTTTTAAATAATAAGATTTACAGGCTTGCCAAAGAAACAGGTAATAAAGATGTTAAAGAAAATTATTTTCAAATAGAAAAAAGACAAATTAACTGAAAAATATGAGGTGATTTTATGTCAGAAGATATGTTTTACAGAAAAAAAGCAAAAGATGTACTTGATGATTTAAACACATCAGAAAAAGGTTTGAATTCAGCTGAAGCTGAGAAAAGATTACGTGAAAACGGAGAAAATGTACTTAAAACTGGAAAAAAGAAATCTTTATTCAAAATATTTATTGGACAGTTTAAAGATGTACTTGTTCTGCTTCTGATTGCAGCTGCGGTTATGTCTTTTTTAATAGGGAGTTACAGAGATGGTTCTGTAATGCTTATTATAGCAGTTATTAACTCCATAATAGGTTTTATGCAGGAATATAAAGCAGAAAAAATTATGGACTCACTTAATCAGCTTGTAAAATCAGCAACTAAAGTTATTAGAGATGGAAATATTGGAGAAATTAAACAGGAAGAATTAGTTGTTGGTGATATAATTAGCTTAGAAGAAGGAGATAAAATACCTGCTGATCTAAGAATCATAGAAGCATATAATTTAAGGACAAATGATGTTTCTTTAACTGGGGAATCAATGCCTCAAGAAAAACATTCTAATCATATTGAAGAAGAAAGAACACTGGCTGATAGAGATAATATGGCTTATTTAGGAACAACAGTTGCTTCCGGTTCTGCAAAAGGAGTAGTAGTAAGAACTGGTATGGATACAGAAATGGGTAAAATTGCTTCTTTAACTCAAGAAGAAGATAAATCCAAATCACCACTGCAGAGTGAACTGCAGTCAGTGGCAAATAAAATAGCTGTATTTGCTGTAATTATTGCCCTGGCATTATTCGGGGTAAGTATCTATCAGGGTTATGGTCTTGATTTTGCATTAATATATGCGCTTGGGATAGCAGTTGCTGTTGTGCCTCAGGCTTTACCTATGCAGATAACTGTTGCATTATCACAAGGAGTAAACAGACTTGCTGAAAAGAATGCAGTCGTAAAAAAACTATCTTCTGCAGAAACTTTAGGTTCTACTAATGTTATATGTACTGATAAAACAGGAACATTAACTAAAAATGAGATGACAGTTAAAAAAGTATTTTTCGATGGAGAAGAATATGATATTTCTGGTTTAGGTTATGAACCTAAAGGTGATATTCATTATGAAGATGGAGAATCATTAAGTGAAGAAAAAATAAATGAATTGGAAATTATGTTTGATGCAGCAACTATGGCATCAAATGCAGAAATTCATGAGCCTGATGATGAGCATCATAATTGGTATGCTATAGGAGATCCAACAGAGGCTGCTTTGATTACTCTATCTACAAAACTGGGTACTCGATCTCCAGATGAGGATCATGAAAACCCTGAAATTCATGAGTTCAGTTTTGATTCGGACAGAAAAAGAATGAGTTCTATCAGGGAATTTGAAGATGGAAATTACTTGAAAATGAAAGGTGCCTTAGGTAGTGTGCTGTCAATTGCTAAACACATAATAAAAGATGGAGAAGTAGTTGAAATAACAGAAGAAGATAAAGAAAGATTAAATAAAATAAATGAAAAATACTCAAAAAATGCAATGCGTGTTCTGGCTATTGCATACAGAAAACTTGAAGATGATGAAACAGATTATGTACTTGAAGAAATTGAAAAGGATGTAATTTTCTTAGGGTTAGTTGCTATGATCGATCCTCCTAAAGAAGGGGTTAGGGAGGCTATCCAACAGTCACATGATGCACATATAGACACCTATATAATGACAGGAGACCACGCGATTACAGCTCAGGCTGTAGGTAGAGAGATAAGTCTTGGGGTTGATGATCAGGATGTACCTGTTTATACAAGTAAAGATCTGTCAGCGATGAGTGAAGAAGAATTAAAACAAACAATGGAAAAACATGAATCAATTATATTTTCACGTGTTTCTCCTGAAGATAAACTTAGACTAGTTAAGAATCTTAAGGAACAGCAAAAAATTGTAGCTGTGACCGGAGATGGGGTTAATGATGCACCTGCTTTAAAAAGTGCTCATATAGGTGTTGCAATGGGCCAGATGGGTACAGATGTATCTAAGGAGGCTTCAGAATTAATACTCTTAGATGACAGTTTTCCTACACTTGTATATGCAATTAGAGAAGGAAGAACCATCTATAATAATTTAAAGAAAACAGTTATTGCCTCACTTACTACAAATGGTGCGGAATTAACAATAGTTTTACTTGGTCTTTTAGCAGCGGCTCTATTTTCACTTCCGATTCCAATTTTGGCAATACAGATTCTATCAATAGATTTACTTGCAGAGATTTTACCATTAACAGCTTTTACCTTTGATCCAGCTTCTGAGCATATAATGAAATCACCTCCACGAAGCCAGGATGATCATATAGTAAACAAAAAAAGTTTTAGTGAAATATCATTTTTAGCAATATTAATGGGAGGCCTTGCTTATTTAAACTTTTATTTATTTGTTAAAGGTCAGCCTGGAGGAGTTCAGACAGGAAGCATTTTATATGCCAGAGCAACAACAATAAGTTATTTAACGATTGCTTTCTCACAGTGGGTAAATATTATGTCCAGAAGATATGAATATCAGACAATATTCTCTAAGAACTTTTTTAATAACAAAAAAATGCTGTATTCAATAATGATTTCTATAGTTATGGTTTTAATAGTTATTTATACTCCAGGTATAAACTCTTTTCTTAGTTTTGCAGGAGTTACTTTAGCTGATTGGGGTAGAGTAATAATTGCTGGCCTTATATTTCTTGCAGGTCATGAAATCATTAAATATTTCAAACGCAAAAAGTCAAAAATATAAATATAGGAGGGCAGATAATGTTTGAGATAGCAATTAATAGAGATGCTGAACAGACTTTATACAGGCAGATATTTGAACAAATTAAAGCAGAAATTTTACAAGATAGATATACACCTGATACTAAACTGCCGTCTATCAGGAAGTTAGCTGCCCGACTTAGTGTCAATAATGAAACAGTTGTTAAAGCTTACAATCTTTTAGCAGAAGAGAGCTTGATTTATAAAAAAGAAGGCAGTGGGAGTTACATAGCTCCTGCTGCTAATTATAAAAGCAGCAGCGATGATCAGCGTTTGCGTATATTAACTTCAAAAAAATCCACTACCAATAACATAATAGATTTCAGCGGCAGCTTAAGTGGTAGAGAATATCTTAAAGAATTTGCTTTTGATCTTATTTTTGATCGACAATATGCAGAAATTGGTTCCAGAATCTTTTCTGAATTAAATAAAGAAAATAATCAGTGGTATAAACTTATAAATGAAATGCAAAATAATTATAGTCATCAAGGAATATATTTCAATTCAGATAATGAGTTAAAAAATATACTGGTTAATTTAATTAATAAAGATGACTTAATATTATTTGAATACCCTGAAGATATAGGACCTTTTGAATTTCTATTAGACAATAATAAAAATTATAAATCTCAACAGAATAATATTTTAAAAATTGAAAGTCCTGATTATGGGACTTTAATGGATTATCTCCAGGAAAATAAAATTGATTATTTGGTATTAAGTGATGAGCCTGCGTTTGCAAATATTTTGGATTGGAATTTTTCTAAATTGAATTCACTTTTGGAATTGGCAGAAATGCTAAAATTTAAAATAATTATCTTAGAATCTTATCATCTTTATGAAAAAAATGATAAGCTTGAAAGTTTAATGGAATCAAAATATAAAAAAAGTTTAATTTTAATTAGAAAACTGACTGATAAAATATTTCCAGGTTTGAATTTGGGAATGTTTTTTATTGATAATTCTTCAGAAAAATTGCAAAAATCTCTTGTAGATAAATTGAGTCTGAAAAATAAATTTAAACTACTTTCTTCAGGAGACAATCTCTTAAATAATCTGCTTTCATATTATATTAAAAAATCATATTTAAAAAAACGTATAAAACTCCTAAAACAGAGATTTAAAAACCGAAATCTTTTATTAATTGAAGAATTTCAAAAATATTTTAAAAATATTAAAATAGCAAAAGAAGAATCAATATTTTTCACAGAAGTAATATTGGAAAATAAGATTGATCATGAGAAATTTAATGTATTTGCTAGAAAAAATGGCATATTACTTCCTGATTATCGAAATTTTTTGGTAGATAAATATAATAATAAAATGATTATTTCAGCAGCATGTCTAGATCAGTTTAGTATAAGGCAGGGAATAATGAACTTGGCAAATATATTCAGGCAGTACAATAATTAAATTTATTATTTAAATCAAGTTCTATTATCTATTTTAAATTCTTCTAATTTTTGATAAAATAAAGATAGAGAAAGGAATATTGATGAATTTTTAACCTTTGAATTTATAAGTCTTAAATGAAGTAGAGAGTAGTAAACTTTTAAATTAATAGGGGGTTATAATTATGACAGAAGTTAGTAAAGATATTTTAAAAGATCTCATTAATTGTCAGGAAAGTCCCTGTGTTTCTATTTACATGTCTACAAAAGCAGTGCACAATGGTGAGTTTAAAAAACTAGAAATTGAATTTAAAAACCTGCTGCAGCAAGCCGAAAAAGAACTGAAAGAAAAATGGGAATACAAGCAGCGGGAAGTTGATAAATTTTTGAGTGAAGCTGCTGAATTAGCAGCTGATATTAATTTTTGGCAGGAACAAAAGGAAGGACTTGCAGTATTTATAAGTGAAGAAACTTTTGAATATTTTAGTTTAACAGCTGATATATTTGATAGTGTTCATGTAAGCCAGCTTTTTGATATAAAACAACTAATTACAGATCTTTGGGATTATCAAAAATATTATATTCTAGCCTTAAGTCCTAAATTCAATAAATTATATCTAGCCGATAAAAATGATATACAAGAAGTTGAATTAGAAAATTTACCAAAAAACATTAAAGAATTTTTAAATATAGAAGATGAAGGAGCTCAGAAATATCAGTCGATGAGCAGAGCAGCTTCAGGCTCTATTTTTCATGGTGAAGGTGGTGCAGGGGATGATGATCAGGAAGATCTACTGCATTATTTAAAAGAGGTGAATAGAGTTGTTTTCAATGAGCTAAAATCTAAAGATAATTATTTACTTTTAGCATGTGATGATAATCTTTTCTCAATTTATAAAGATATAAATAGTTATGGAAATTTGCTTGAAGATAATATAAGTGGTAATGCTGGGCAGATGAACTATAAAGAGCTTAAAGAAAGGGGCTGGAAAATTCTCGAACCCCATCTTCATGATTATGTAAAAGAAATGAAAGAAAAATATAATAATCTAAAAGGCACAGATAAAATATCTGATAATCTTGAAGAAATTATTGAAGCAGCTTATTACAGTAAAGTTGATTCTCTGCTGATTAATAAAAAGGCAGTAGAAGAAGGCGTGTTTTCTGCTGATGAAAATGAAATAAAAAAACTGAATAGAAGAGAAAATTATGACTTATATAATTATGCTGCAGCCCATACAATAGCAAATGGTGGGGATGTATATCCTCTTGATAAATCTGAAATGCCTGATAATGAAAATATTACTGCAATTTTTAGATATTAGACATTTTTAACTCCTTGCTTTTGTCTAAAATCTGTGTTAAAATAATCAATGTTAATGCCGAAGTGGTGGAATTGGCAGACGCGCTGGATTCAAAATCCAGTGGCCCTTGCGGCCGTGCGGGTTCGACCCCCGCCTTCGGCACCATATAGTTTGTACATTTAAAGAGTTCCTCTTAAGAGGAACTCTTTTTTTAGCACATTTTATTCAGAGGAGGATTGATAATGAAAACATTAGCTTTAATATTAGCTGGCGGAAGAGGGACAAGATTGGACATATTATCTGCACACAGAGCTAAACCTAGTGTTCCTTTTGCAGGTAAGTTTAGATTAATTGATTTTGCATTAAGTAATTGTGTTAATTCGGATATTTATAATATAGGGGTTTTAACACAGTATTTACCACTTTCGTTAAATAATCATATAGGTATAGGTAAACCATGGGATTTAGATAGAAAACTAGGTGGAGTAACTATCCTACAGCCATTTAGAGGCAAACCTGGTACTACAGACTGGTATGAAGGAACTGCTCATGCAATCTATCAAAACATGAGTTTTATTCGTAATCAAGATCCAGATGAAGTAATTATTTTATCGGGAGACCACGTTTATGATATGGATTACAGAAAAATGATTGAATTTCACCGAGAAAAAGATGCAGATTTAACAATCGCAGCTCAGCCTGTAGAATATGAAGAAGCACATAGATTTGGGATTTTGGATTATCAAGAAGACAAAAAAATTATAGATTTCTTAGAAAAACCGGAAAACCCACCAAGCAATCTAGCTTCAATGGGTATTTATGTATTTGATAAAGATGCGCTACTAAATGTATTAGAAAAATACTGTAGTGAAGAAGATTCAGATTTTGGCCATCATATAATCCCACCCATGATAGAAAATGATAAAGTGTATCTATATTCATTTGATAACTACTGGAAAGATGTAGGTACTCTAGAAGCTTACTGGCAGGCAAACTTGGAATTAACTAATCCAATGCCTGATTTAAATCTTTATGATGAAGAGTGGAAGTTATTTACTAGAAGTGAAGAAAAACCTCCTGTTAAATTCGGAAAGAATGGCGGAACAGAGAAAAGTCTTATTTCTAATGGAGCTGTCATTAATGGAAAAGTAGAAAATTCAGTTATTAGCCCTGGTGTATACATAGAAGAAGGAGCTGTTGTTAAAGATTCAGTAATCTTTAACGATACTATTATCAGAAAAGGTACTGTAGTAGAAAAAGCTATAATAGATAAAGAGGTTGAGATAGGAGCAAACTGCAGAGTTGGTTTTGGTGATGATTTTACTCCAAATAGAGATAAACCGGATCTACTTGACAATGGTTTGAATATTATTGCTAAAAGAGCAGAAATACCAGAAGGAACGACAATTGGAAGAAATTGTAGGGTTTTCTCTTATGCTGCTCCAGCTGACTTTGACAGTAAAGATATTAAAAGTGGAAGTACAGTTACATCTGAAATCGGACATAAATTGGCTAAAGGAGACGAAGCTCAGGTGAGAGAATTAAATATATAATTTAGCTTAACATATTTTGCATAAATAATTTTTATAAATTACAAACTCCACTGTGATAATTAAATCATAGTGGAGTTTTTTCTGTTAATAAACTATTTTAGTTCAACATATTAGCATATATCAAAATATAATAATTAAGAAATTTAAGAATATAATAAAAATAATAATAAATATCAAAAAATTTCAAAAAATTATAAAAATTTAAATAAACATTTCACATACATAAATTATAATAAACAATATTAAAATATTATAATAAGTAAAACTGTTTTTATATATAAAATTTATTTATCAAGCGAGCATTCACAAACTTATATAACCATCTATGTAATAATTATACATTTAAACATGTGAAATATATAATTTGACATTTTATACTAAACTATATAAAATTATTAACAGTATTACAATATTCACAAAATTTCAAATTTACAAAACTAAAAGGAGTGGTAAGTTTGGCAACAGAAAGTAGATATTTTATTCCGTCAGTTAATGTATTGGGTAAAGACACGGTTAATGAAATCGGTGAACATATTAAAAGACAGGGTGGAACTAAGGCTTTAGTAGTTACTGATTCTGTATTAAATGAAATTGGTATAGTTAAGAAAGTTACTGATCAAATAGAAGCAGCAGGTTTAGAATTTGTTGTTTTTGATGGTGTGCAGCCAAATCCGACTGTTTCTAATGTAAACGCTGGCCTAGAAATGATTGAAGAATCAGGTGCAGATGTTATAGTATCTCTTGGTGGTGGTAGTTCCCATGACTGTGCTAAAGGTATAGCAACTGTCGCTACTAATGGAGGAAAAATTGAAGATTATGAAGGCTTAAATGAACTTAATGAAGCAATTATGCCTCTTGTTTCAGTTAATACAACAGCTGGTACAGCAAGTGAAATGACACGATTCTGTATTATAACTGATGAAGAAAGACATATAAAAATGGCAATAGTTGATTGGAGAGTTACTCCAAATGTTTCCATAAATGATCCAGTTTTAATGCTTGAAAAACCTCAGGCATTAACAGCTAATACTGGTATGGATGCTTTAACTCACGCAGTTGAGGCTTATGTATCAACAATCGCTAATCCACTTACTGACTCAGCGGCCGAAAAAGCTTTTGAGCTAATTGGAGAAAACCTCCGCAAAGTTGTTGCAAATGGTTCAAATTATGAATTAAGAGAAAAAATGGCTTATGCTCAATTCTTAGCAGGTATGGCTTTCAATAATGCTTCACTTGGTTTAGTACATGGTATGGCACATCAATTAGGTGGATTTTATGATCTTCCTCATGGTGTTTGTAATGCTATTTTACTGCCTCATGTAACAGACTTTAATAAATTAGCTAAACCAGAAAAAGTAGCTAAGATGGGTGAACTATTAGGTGCTAGAACTGAAGGTATGACTCTTATGGAAGCTGCAGATGCTGGTATTAAAGCTATAGTTGACTTAGCAGCTGATTTAGGTATTCCTGGAAGTCTACAAGAACTTGAAGGTGTTAGTCCTGATGACTTTGAAACTCTAGCTAAAAACGCCCTTGCTGATGCAAGTAGTGCTACTAATCCAAGACAGGCTACTTTAGAAGAAGTTATAGGCATCTTTGAAAATGCTTATGAAGGATTTTAATCAATAAAAAATATAATAATATAGATTATTTAAAAGCTTTACTCTAAATATTTAGAGTAAAGCTTTTTTACTCTTTAGGATTAATCCTGGCCATAATTGGAAAACGTATTATATATGCTGTGATAAAGTAAATGATAGTTGTAAAAATACCATTTAGATAATGAAACTCAAAACTGTTATCAAAAAAATAATTAATAGAGAAAGTAGAAAAAATTAATATTAAACCAGGTAATAATAAAGATATTTTATCACTAAAATTTGTCTGGTAATTATTTGTGCTATTTATTTTCCAACTTGAATTATGGTTTAGAATATCTTTAAAGATTAAGATCCATAATATTTTAAATGAATAAGAAATTGTTAAAACACTTCCTAAATGAAGCAATAATTCAAACATGGAAATATTTGATAGAGAATATTTTATTAAATGTTTGCTGTTATAGCCTAAAAACATTGGTACAGCCATCAAAGATAAGAAAGATAGAAGCGTACTTAATGTCACGATTTTGTGTTTTATAAAACATTTATTAAAATCAAAAATAGAATAAGAATTAAATTCTCTGTTCCAAATTTCTGCTCCATTGAAAAGAGAAGATTTGGCTAAAGAATGTGCGGCTATGTGAAGAAGAGCTCCATAATAACCATATTTATTTCCACTCCCAAGAGCAAGCATAATAAACCCGAATTGACTAATAGAGCTGTATGCAAGAATTAGCTTGTAATTTTTTTCTTCTAAAGCCTTTATTCCTCCATAGAAAATCATAATGATACCCAAGTAAAGTAAAACTCTATTACCATTGACAATAATTTTTAATAATAAAATATATCCGAATTTAGCGACTAAAGCAGATGATAAAGCACAAAAAGCAGGTGATGCTTTTTTATAAATATATGGTATCCAGATATGAAAACCAATTATTCCACTTTTTATACCTACAGCTGCTGTAAACATTAGCTGCAAGAAATAATTATCAATCTGCATTATTTTATCATAACCATTGGTATAAGCTAATAGAACAGTAAATATAAGAATGCTACCACCAATAAATTGAATAATAAAATATTCCCAGGCAGTATATTTGTTATCCCACAAAAGTAGTAAAGTAGTTACTAAAGTAGCTATTTCCCAGCCAATAACAAACAAAAGCCAGCTATTTGTGCTGCTTACAATAATAAAACTAAATAATAATGAAGTTAATAAAAAATAATAAACAAATTTATTTATTTTAATTTTGTTCCAGGCTGATAATGAGCTAAATAAAATTACAATAAAAGCAATTAAAATTAAGAAGAGATTGCTGTAATTAAAGACAAAATTTATTTTTATAAATTCTTCCATTAAACCCACTTCCTCTTTTAATAATATTTATGATATATGGATAAATTTATTTTAACAGAAAAGAATAGATATTTCTATTCAGTTCAGTAATTAATTATTTGCTTATTTAAAAATATGAAGTCATAATTTGACAAAAATATTAACAGGTGATATATTTAAAGTACTGAACAATCTAAAATAGAAACCTTGTTCAGTTTAAAATTTTAGGAGGAAGATATTAATATGGTTTACACAGGAACAGTAAAATGGTTTGATGAGAAAAAGGGTTATGGCTTTATTGAAAGAGAAGACGGAGATGATGTATTCGTACATTTTTCTGCCATTCAACAGGAAGGTTTTAAGAATCTTGAAGAAGGACAGGAAGTAGAATTCGAAATTGTTGAAGGAGATCGTGGACCACAGGCAGAAAATGTTGTAGTTATATAAGTTTAACAAAAATTTAATCGCACATTAAAAAGCTCTGGTTTCTGCCGGGGCTTTTTTTATTTTTATTTAGATAATTATTCAAATATATACAAGCATGACTCTAATAATACATGTCATTTTTAATCTTTTATCTTTTTGTAAGTTGATTTTTTTAATGTCAAAAGATAGAATAATCAATATAGTTATATATTTAGGTAAATCATGTTATGGAGGTAATATTCATGCAATCAAAAATTGTGGTAGATAGCTGCTGTGATCTTACAGAAGAACTTCGCAATAAATTTAATATATCAACAGCGCCCTTGTCAATCGATATAGGAGAAGAAACTTTTATAGATGATAGTAATTTAGATAGAGAATATTTATTAAAGAAAATGAAAGAGAGTAGTCAAGTACCCAAAACTGCAAGTCCTTCTCCAGAAACATTTTTAGATTTATATAAAAAAAATGATAATATTTTTGTTGTTACGCTTTCTGATAAATTAAGCAGTACTTATCAAAATGCAGTTTTAGCAAAACAAATGTTATTAGAGCAAGATGATACTAAATTTGTACATGTTTTTAATTCTTTTAGCGCTGCATCTGGAGAGACAATGGCTGCAGTTAAATTAGGTGAATTGATTGAATCTGGTTTAAAAAAAGAAGAAATAATTAAGAGAACTGATGATTACATCTCAGATATGCAGACATTATTTGTGTTAGACTCACTAGATAATTTGATAAAAGCAGGGCGTATGAATAAGGTGAAAGGGAAGCTGGCATCTTTTTTTAATATAAAACCAATCTTAGCAGGTACTGATGATGGTACTATTACTTTATTAGATAAAGCAAGAGGAAGTAAGAGAACAATAAAAAAACTGATTGATAAAATTGGTGAAAAAGATAAAGATTTAGAAAATAAAATACTTGGAATATCACATTGTAATGCATTAAAAAAAGCAGAATATATAAGGGAAGAAGCGTATAAAAGATATAATTTTCGTGATATAATTATTGTAGAAACTGCAGGGATAAGCACTGTTTATGCTAATGAGGGTGGAATAATTATAGCATTTTAAAATCAAAAAGCCGGTGTAGCTCAATTGATAGAGCAGTGGTATCGTAAACCACAGGCTGCAGGTTTGAATCCTGTCACCGGCTCCATTTTTTACAG